>JALYYT010000061.1 GCA_030946285.1 Gemmatimonadota bacterium | reverse complement strand
ACGCCAAGCATTGCGCGCAGATCCTCGACCGCAACGCGTTGTGCGGAGAGAACATCGCCGTCACCCAGCTCGGCCTGACGGCGTGCGAGCTTGCGTGCAAGCTTGGCGATCTGGCGGTCCAGTTCGCGCACACCCGCCTCGCGCGTGTATGATCGCAGGATCGCCGGGAGCACTCCTGCCTCAAGCTCGACCTCGGTGGCGTCGAGCCCGTTCGCCGCGAGCTGGCGGGGAATGAGATAACGCCGAGCGATCGCGAGCTTCTCCTGATCGAGATAGCCGGGCACGCGTATGATCTCCATTCGATCGCGCAGCGCTTCCGGAATAGTGGACAGTGAATTTGCGGTCGTTATGAACAGCGTCTGCGACAGATCGTAGTCAACTTCCAGGTAATGGTCGTTGAACGCGACGTTCTGTTCAGGGTCGAGCACCTCGAGGAGCGCCGCCGCGGGATCTCCGCGGTAGTCCAGGCCCAGCTTGTCTATCTCGTCCAGCAGAATCACAGGGTTGACGACTTCTGCCTTTCTCATTGCCTGTATGACGCGCCCGGGCATCGAACCGATGTACGTTCGGCGATGACCGCGTATCTCCGCTTCGTCGCGAACGCCGCCGAGCGACATGCGCACGAACTTGCGGCCGAGTGCGCGGGCGATGGAGCGTCCGAGCGAAGTCTTGCCTACTCCCGGAGGGCCGACCAGGCAGAGGATCGGACCGTCAATGCGTCCGACGAGCGAAAGTACGGCTATGAAATCGAGGATGCGCTCCTTGACGTCCTGCAGGCCGTAATGATCCTCGTCGAGCACGAGGCGCGCTCGGGCGACGTCGAGAGTTTCCTCCGTGCGCTCGTCCCACGGAAGGGCGGCGAGCCAGTCCAGGAAGTTGCGCGAGACTGTGTATTCCGGCGATGTCGGCGCCATGCGGCGCAGCTTCCGAAGCTCGCGCTGAACACGACTGCGTACCTGTTCCGGAAGCGCCTTCGCCTGAAGCACGGATTCGAGTTCGGTCACATCATCGGCATCGTCCTGTCCGAGCTCGCGATGGATGAGCTTGAGCTGCTCCTGCAGGTAGAACTCACGCTGCGTCTGGTACATCGCGCCGCGCGTGTCGTCGTCGAGCTTGCGCTCGATGCGGAGCACCTCGATCTCGCTCGCGAGCAGTACGGTCACCGCGCCAAATGCGTCTTCCAGCGTTGCAGACTCGAGTATGCGCTGACGAACCTCGAGCGCGGCGGGGACGTGGGCGGCGATACCGTACACCTGGCGCTCGGGCGTTGCAGCCGCTTGCACGAGAGCCGCGACTTCGGGTGGAATGCGGCGCTGCAGCTCCACGTACTCCTCGAACAGGGCTACCGCGCGCCGTGCTGTCGCGTCGGTGAGGCGCGTGTCGTCCTTGCGGGACGCAACGAGCTGATCAGGACGCACGATGGCGCGCATCGCGCTTCCTCTGCGGCCTATGAACCGCGAAACCCTGGCCCGCTCGCGGCCTTCCAGAAGCACTTTCGTGCTGCCGTTGGGCAACCGGGTGAGCTGTATGACCTTGCCGATGACGCCTGTCCGGAACAGGTCGGCGCCACCGGGATTCTCCTCCGCCGCGTCGCGCTGCGCGACAAGCAGAATGTCGCCGTCGGCAGCTGCCGCCAGCTCCAGAGCGGCAAGCGATGAGACCCGGCCGATCAGCAGCGGCATTATCACGTTCGGGAAGAACACGACCTCGCGGAGTGCGAGAACCGGGAGCGTCATCACGTCAGCGGCTGGCGCCTGGGTCGCCGGCTGGTCTTCAGTCGCGGTGCGGGAACGTCGCTTGGGGGAGGGCATCCATTGAAAGTTAAGCATCGCGGTAGCCCGATGCCCCGCGGGTGCCCGTTGGGCGCTCGATTCTGCTATTCGCGGCCGGAACGACAAAGGGCAGGCGTCTATGCCTGCCCTCGGGTCGGAAGTACCTGGCGCTGCGCCGACGGACTGCCTGCTAGGCTTCCTTCTTCCGGCGAACGGGACTCAGTTCGAGGAGCGGAGCCGTGTGATTCGTGATGCAGGACTCGGTGACCCGGACCTCCACCACGTCATCACGCGCAGGGATGTCGAACATGATGTCCATGAGCGCTGCTTCCAGGATCGCGCGAAGTCCGCGTGCCCCGGTTCCGCGCTTGAGCGCCTTGGTGGCGATTGCGGTGAGCGCGTTCTCCTCGAAGGAGATCTTGACGTCTTCCAGGGCGAACAGGCGCTGGTACTGCTTGGTCAGCGCGTTCTTCGGCTCCTTGAGGATGCGAACGAGCGACGGCTCGTCGAGTGCATCGAGTGCAACCGTGACAGGGAGACGACCGACCAGCTCGGGGATGAGACCGAAGCGGAGCAGATCGTCTGGTTCCACGTTCGAGAAAGCGTTCTTCGACGCCGTCTTCTTGAGTTCGCTGTCGCCGAAACCGATCTGTCGGCGTCCCATGCGCGACTCGATGATCTTTTCGAGGCCGTCGAATGCACCACCGCAGATGAACAGGATGTCCTTCGTGTTGATCTGGATGTATTCCTGCTGCGGATGCTTGCGGCCACCCTGCGGCGGAACGGATGCGACTGTTCCCTCGATGATCTTGAGGAGTGCCTGCTGCACGCCCTCGCCGGAAACGTCGCGCGTGATGCTGGGGTTCTCCGACTTGCGCGCGATCTTGTCTATCTCGTCTATGTAGACAATTCCGCGCTCGCAGTCGTTGACGTTGAAGTCGCCCGCCTGCAGCAGGCGAACCAGAATGTTCTCGACATCCTCGCCGACATATCCGGCTTCGGTGAGAGTCGTGGCGTCAGCTATCGTGAATGGGACATCGAGGATTCGCGCGAGCGTGCGGGCGAGCAGCGTCTTGCCCGTTCCCGTGGGACCGATGAGCAGAATATTGGACTTGTCCAGCTCGACTTCGTCTTCCTTGGTGGACGACGCGTTGATGCGCTTGTAATGATTGTACACCGACACGGCGAGCGCCTTCTTCGCCTGCTCCTGACCGATTACGTACTGGTCGAGAACGTCCTTGATCTCCTGCGGGGAAGGGACCTGGGTGATCGCATCGGCAACCTCGCGCTCCTCGTCCTCCTGCAGGATCTCGTTGCAGAGTGCGATGCACTCGTTGCAGATGTACACGGACGGTCCCGAGATGAATTTCCGGACCGAATCCTTGGACTTACCGCAGAACGAGCAGCGCAGGTGTTTATCAGTGGACATATCTTTTTGAAAGCAAATACGCGGGGAGGGTGCGGTCAACCATTCCTGTGTGGTATCGGGCTTGTGAAAAGATTCACAAGCCCAGTCGCCAACCGCGACCGGCGCCGCGCCGCCCCCTCATCGCGGGCGCCGAGCCGCGTTCGCGAGATTCGCCGCCAGCACCGCTCGGCCCTGGTCAGCCTCCGCCCGTGGCAGCGTTCCGAAGATGCTGTCGGCTTCTTCCTGGCGGCCCATGGTGCCCAGCGTGACGGCCAATTGACGTTTCAGCACACGGCACATCGCTCCCAGGTCCACGTAGCCCGAGCACGCAGCAAGTCCCCGCCGAAAATCCCGCTCGGCACGGGGAAGCTGTTCATCGTAAACGCTCGCCAGGCCTGCGTACGCCGCTGCGGTCGCAAGTGCCAGCGGATCCTGCTGCTCCTCCGTTCGGGCAAGCACCCGATGCGCCAGCTCGTCCGCAGCGGGAAACTGTCGCCGCGACCAGAGATCATTCAGCGAGGCGATAGCTATGCCGATCCGGACCTGGGAGTTGATGTCGGGAATGGAGTCGACGATTCGCTGAGCGGTGTCGGTGAGGGCGCGCGAGGCGGATGTGTCGCCACGAAGCCGCGCGAGAGTCGCCGTTTGAGCCAGAAAGATTGCGGCTTCGCGACTGTGAACGCCGTAGCCTTGCCGGGCTGC
>JALYYT010000060.1 GCA_030946285.1 Gemmatimonadota bacterium | reverse complement strand
GCCTCGTCTCCCTGATACGGAGAAACGAACACCACCACATCACCCTTCTTCGGATCGCTGTAGCCGGGGATGCGCGAGTCCGTGAACGGAATGTGCGGGCCGTACACCATCTTGTTGACGAGCTTCGTCATGTCGAACATCGACACCTGCTTCTTTCCGTTGAACACTGCCTTCAGGTTGTCGTCCGCATTGATCATGCGACGCTCCTTGGGATCCTGAAGATTGTTCTTCTTGATATACACCCACAGCTTCTTGGTGATCTCGGTGCGCGGCATCGGCTTGTTGCCGACGACGGCGGCGAGCTCGGGGGAAGGCGTCATCGCCTTCATGAACGCGGCATTCGGCTTACGAGCGGCGGCCTTCTTGGCTGGCGCCTTCTTCTTGGCTGGAGCCTTCTTCGCTGACGACTTCTTGGCCGTGCTCTTCTTCTTCGCTGGCATACAATCTCCTGTGAGTGCGGAAATTCCGGACGGGGAGCAAGCTATATCCTAGAGAGCAACGCGCAATAGGGAATGCGTTAATTCCCCTATGAAAGTACCCTGTTTTCGCTCCGGGAACACGTTTCACGCCCCGGAAACGGCGTCGCGCTGCTCGCGACAGACGCGTCGTGCACACTGAATATCACGTCACCAGTGCGCTGTGCGAAGCGCATAACGGCCCCCGGAGGACGCGGTATCGGCGCGCTCCGACCACTGCACCGTCACCGAATCGCCGTGCATCTCCACCTTCGGATCGCTCGCCTGGAGGTCGGTCTGGGAGACCAGCAGCCGCTGCTCGAAGATGTGACCCATCGTGCGTGACAGGGCCAGACCGATCATGGAGCGCTCGCCGTTTGGATCCTCGTAGGCAACCGCGACCCTGTCGCCATGCGCAGCCACCGCTACCCGCGACGGCTTCGCACCGTATACCACGGGCACCGGACTGTGGAATACGCCGTCCCCGGTACCCAGCCTGCGCGCGTCCATGCTGTGAGTGAAGAACACGCCGGGACCTTCTCGCGCTTCCAGGAAGTAGGCGAAGTCCACGTAGTTGGTGCTGCTGTCAGCGTCTATGGCCGGCGCGGGCCGTGCGCAGCCTCTGCGCGAACGATCGAGCGTGTCCGCAGGCTGCACGGTTCCCCAGGATTTCCCTGCGTCCACGGAGCGTCCAGCCATCAGCACGGCGCTGCTGTCGTCGCGCACTTCCCACCACGCACCGTAGATGTCGCCCCCAGATCTCACAGTCCGAAGCGATCCCGGACACGCGCCGTTCGGTGTTGCCGCCGCGGGCTGGCGGTCAGTCACAGCAGGCGTCGGCACATAGTGCATCTCGCCAAGCCTGACAGGGGAAGGCGAGCATCCGGCGGCGGCCAAGGCCAGGGAAAAGACTCGCGCCGCTCGTGACTTCGCGTTCCGCGGGAGTACCGAAATCCGGGCCGGAATGAGATACCGGTAATGCATGAGTTGCTAATTTACAGGCATGTCAGCATTCAACGGCAACAGACGAGTCCCCCTGCCGATCAACGAGCCGGTGAAGTCATACGCTCCCGGCAATGCGGAGCGAGCCGAGCTCAAGGCGCGCCTGGCGTCCATGGCGGCAGAGCGAATCGAGATCCCGGTGGTGATCGGCGGGAAGGAATTCAGGAGCGGCAAGCTGTCACAGGCCGTGATGCCGCACAACCACTCGCACGTTCTGGCCGACTGGCACATGGCCACGCCGGAGATGGTGCAGCAGGCGGTGAAGGCATCCGAGGATGCTCGCCGGGAATGGAGCTCGTGGTCCTGGGGCGACCGCGCCGCCGTGTTTCTGAAGGCCGCCGAGCTGCTCACCACCACACACCGCCAGACGCTCAACGCGGCGACGATGCTGGGCCAGTCCAAGACCGCGTTCCAGGCCGAGATCGATGCGGCGTGCGAACTGATAGACTTCTGGCGCTTCAATCCGTATTACGCGGAGCAGCTGTACGACCAGCAGCCGATCAGCGACCACTCAATGTGGAACCAGATGGACTACCGCGGGCTCGAAGGTTTCGTGTACGCGGTGACGCCGTTCAACTTCACCTCCATCGCCGGCAATCTTCCCACGGCGCCGGCGCTCATGGGGAACAGCGTGATCTGGAAGCCCGCTGCGACCGCGGTTCTGAGCGCGTGGTACATCTTCAAGCTGCTCGAGGAAGCGGGACTACCGCCAGGGGTGATCAACTTCGTTCCCGGCGACGCGGTTATGATCTCCGACGCGCTCCTGTCGCATCGTGATCTCGCGGGGGTGCACTTCACGGGGAGCACCGGCGTCTTCAACAACATGTGGAAGACGATCGGCGCGAACATGTCGTCGTTCCGATCGTATCCGCGCATCGTCGGTGAAACCGGAGGCAAGGACTTCATCGTCGCACACGCCTCGGCGGATGTTGATGCGCTCGCTGTCGCGATCGCGCGCGGCGGTTTCGAGTTCCAGGGACAGAAGTGCTCGGCGGCCAGCCGAGTGTACGTTCCCGAAAGCATCTGGCCCCAGGTGAAGGAGCGCGTCGTCGGAATCATGCAGGAGATCCGGATGGGCGACCCCACTGACTTCCGCAACTTCATGAGCGCCGTGATCGACAAGCGCGCGTTCGCCAAGATCAGCGATTACGTGGAGCATGGCCGCGCGAACGCGACCATCGTGCACGGCGGCGTGGCGAAGGGCGACACCGGTTATTTCATCGAGCCGACACTCGTGGAAACGCGCGATTCGTCGTTCAAGCTGCTGTGCGAGGAGATATTCGGGCCCGTTGTGACGGTGCACGTCTATCGCGACAGCGAGTTCGAGAGCATGCTGCGCACGGTGGATTCCACATCACCGTACGCGCTCACCGGCGCGATATTCTCGCAGGATCGCTCGACTGTGCGCACGGCGATGAGCGTGCTGCGCGACAGCGCCGGCAACTTCTACATCAACGACAAGCCCACGGGCGCGGTTGTTGGTCAGCAGCCGTTCGGCGGAGCGCGCGGATCGGGCACGAACGACAAGGCCGGATCGCAGCTCAATCTCGTGCGATGGGTATCGGCACGGTCGGTGAAGGAGACGTTTTCGCCGCCCACGGATTTCCGGTATCCGTTCATGGGAGCGGAGTAGAGCGACGCAGGATAACGGGGAAGAATCAGTTCCGAAGAGTCTTCCCCGTCTTCTCATCAAACAGATGCACATGGTCCGCGTCGACCGTCAGAGCAACTTGCGAATCGATGTCAGGCACGCTCTCTCGATCGGTGCGCGCGATCAATGGGAGATCACCCACTCGCAGATGTACGAGCTGATCGTGGCCAAGCGGCTCGACCAGCTCCACATTGCCACACAGCACGCGTGGATCACTGGCGCCGCGATCATCTCCCACGAGCAGATGCTCCGGCCTCACGCCGAGTATCAACCGTGAAGTGTTAC
>JALYYT010000019.1 GCA_030946285.1 Gemmatimonadota bacterium | reverse complement strand
CTTCATGAAACGACGATCTCGCGCAACGGCGAGAGTCGGATGGCGATGGTCGACTCCGTCGCCATTCCCGCTGGTGATTCGCTCTCGATGCAGCCAGGTGGCTACCACCTCATGGTTATCGGAACGGGGCGCCCATTCATTGCGGGGACGATTGTCCGGATCGCGATGCACCTTTCGGATGGCTCGATCGTTTCGACTTCGGCGCGCGTGAAGTACCAGCGGTGAATCGCCGGCGCTGACGCAACGGGTGTCAGATCTCGAGCTGAGCGCCCAGTTCAATGACGCGGTTAGGCGGCAGCCCGAAGAACGACGTCGCGGAGAACGAGTTGCGCGACATGAAGGCGTACAGCTTCTTACGCCAGTTCGCCATGCGTGAGGTGCCGAGCGGCAGTATCAGCTCTCGTCCAAGATAGAACGTGGTGTCGAGCGGCTTGGCGTGCAGTCCCAGCGCGGCTGCATCGCGCAGTAGCTGCGGCACGTCCGGTGATTGCATGAACCCATATTCCGCCACGATTCGATAGAAGCCGAGCGGCAGTTTGGTGACTTTCATTCGGTCGGCGTCTGGTACCTCCGGAACTTCTGCTGCCAGCACAGTGAGCAGTATGACCTGTTTGTGAAGCACCTTGTTGTGCTTGAGATGATGGAGCAGCACCATCGGCGCATCGCTCGGATCGGCAGTCATGAACACCGCTGTGCCGGGCACGCGCGCGACGTGATGGGATTCCACGCTCTTGATCAGCGAATCGAGCGGCAGACTCGCCGCACGAAGCAGGGCGCGCGTGACTCTGCGGCCGGTATGCCATGTGGTCATCAGGGTGTAGATCGCGACCGCAATTGCCAGCGGAACCCAGCCACCCGACTCAATCTTCAGAACGTTCGCACCGGCGAAGCCGAGATCGATCACGAGGAACACCGTGGCGAACGAGATGTACTGCCACGGCTTCCAGTGCCACTTGGTGTGAGCGAGCTGGGCGAAGAGCAGGGTGGTAATGGCCATGGTACCGGTAACGGCGATTCCATACGCCGCACTGAGCGCCGCCGATGATTCGAAACCGAGCCCCATTATCACGCAGCCGATCATGAGCGCGTGATTGACTTCGGGCACGTAAATCTGGCCCGCCTCTTCGCCCGACGTATGGATGATCCTGACGCGTGGTGCGTACCCAAGTTGCACGCACTGCTGCGTGAGAGAGAATGCGCCAGATATCAGTGCCTGGGAAGCGATCACAGCAGCCATTGTCGCGAGTGCAACGAGGGGGTAGATCACCGCGTGTGGCGCGAGCTTGAAGAACGGGTTGGCAGCTCCGCCTGGATTCGCGAGAACGAGAGCACCCTGCCCGAAGTAGTTGAGCATCAGGGAGGGCAGCACGAGCGTGAACCAGGCGAGCCTGATGGGGCCCCTGCCGAAGTGTCCCATGTCCGCGTAGAGTGCTTCTGTTCCCGTCACGGCGAGCACCACCGCGCCCAGAAGCAGGAAGGCGATCTTCCCGTCATTTATGAACAGCTGGATGCCGTACAGCGGATTGATCGCCAGCAGTATCGCCGGATTCTGCGCGATCGCGACTACACCGAGCGCGGCGATCACCACGAACCAGACCGCCATGACTGGGCCGAACACCCAGCCGATGCTCGCAGTCCCGTGACGCTGGACCATGAAGAGAAGTACGATGATCACCACTGACGCCGGCACGATCAGATGGTGCATGGTCGGCGTCACGACCTCGAGACCTTCAACGGCACCGAGCACGGTGATAGCCGGAGTTATGACTCCGTCCCCATACAGCAGAGCCGCGCCGACAAGCCCGGTCATGATGAGAACGACGCGCCATCGTGGTGAAATCCGGTCGCGAAGCTGCAGGATCAGGGCGAGCAGTGCGAGGATACCTCCCTCCCCGCGATTGTCCGCGCGCATGATGAACACGATGTACTTGATGCTCACCGTAAGAATCAGCGCCCACAGAATGAGCGAAACAACGCCGTATATGTTGTCGGGTGTTCGCGTCAAACCGTATTCAGGCCTGAACGATTCGCGGAACGCGTACAGAGGGCTCGTGCCGATGTCTCCAAAAACAACGCCAAGTGCCATCAACGACAGCTTGCCCAGTCTTCGATGGCCGCCACCTTCGAGTGCCTCAGGCGCCTCGTGCGCCCCGGTTG
>JALYYT010000001.1 GCA_030946285.1 Gemmatimonadota bacterium | reverse complement strand
TCACCGATGAGGTGAAGAATCTCGTCGAGATGGTGAACGATTGTTACGGCGTCTTCGGACTCAGCTATACAGCGAAGTTCGCGACGCGACCCGGTCCGGAGTTCCGCGTGGGTACGGACGAGATGTGGGATCGCGCCGAGGAGTCTTTGCGCGCGGCCCTGGTCGCGACGGGTCTGTCGTACGAGCTCAAGGAGGGCGACGGTGCGTTCTACGGCCCCAAGATCGACTTCGACGTCACCGATTCCATCGGTCGCCAGTGGCAGCTCGGAACCATTCAGCTCGATTACGCGAATCCGGAGCGATTCGACCTGGAATACACTGGAGAGGACAACGTCCCGCACCGTCCGGTGATTATTCACAGGGCGATTCTCGGATCGTTCGAACGATTCATCGCGATACTGATCGAGCACTTCGCTGGTGCGTTTCCGTTGTGGCTGGCACCTGAGCAGGTGCGGATCGTTCCGATCTCCGACGCGCAGACGGACGCGGCGCGCGAGGTTCTCGACACGCTTCGGCGCGCGGGAGTGCGAGCGCATCTCGACGACCGCAACCAGACGTTGAACTACCGTATCCGCGAAGCGGAGACCCTGAAGATTCCGTACATGGCCGTCATCGGCGGCCGCGAAGCGGAACAGAAGTCGGTGGCGGTGCGCACGCGCGGCGCCGGCAGCAAGCAGGAGGTGACGCCGCTCGCTGACTTCGTCGCGCGCGTTCAGCGCGAAATCGCATCACGGTCGCTGACTCCCTGACGGAACAAGGGTGGGCCAGCAGACCGAGAGGAGCCTGGGGGAGTGGCGGCGAAAATCCGACGCGCCCCCATTAGCTTTCGTCCCATGTCAGACCTTTCTCGCCAACCCGTAATCGTCGCGGCCGCTCGTACCCCGATCGGCCGGTACCTCGGCGGTCTTGCCGCACTCTCGGCGCCTGAACTCGGCGCCATCGCCATTCGCGCCGCCCTCAGCCGTGGACGTGTGTCGCCCGACGCGGTCGGAAACGTCGTCATGGGCAACGTGCTTCAGGGAGGAGTCGGCCAGGCTCCCGCGCGCCAGGCGGCGCTCAAGGCCGGCCTTCCAGGCACGGTGTCGGCCGTCACGGTCAACAAGGTATGTGGCTCCGGACTCGAAGCCGTGATGCAGGCCGCGGCTTCCATCAAGGCGGGCGACGAGGAAGTCGTGGTCGCCGGCGGAATGGAGTCGATGTCCAATGCTCCATACTATGTGTATGGGTACCGCGGTGGCGTGAAGTTCGGCGACCAGAAGCTCGTTGACGGACTGATCAAGGATGGGCTCTGGTGCTCGTTCTGCGACGTTCACATGGGGGGCCACGCAGACTACACCGCCCGAAAGGCCGACGTGAGCAGGTCGGATCAGGACATCTTTTCGGCCCTGTCACACTCGAAGGCGGTCGCCGCGATTGAAGCGGGGAAGTTCAAGGCGGAGATCGCGCCGGTCGAGATAGCGGGCCGCAAGGGAAGCACCGTCGTCGACACGGACGAGAGTCCGCGCAAGGACACGACCGTAGATACGCTCGCGAAGCTGCGTCCCGCATTTGGGGGCAAGGACGCGAAGGATGAGCTGACAGTGACTGCGGGGAATGCGTCGAGTCTGAATGACGGCGCCGCTGCGCTGATCGTCGTCAGCGAGCAGTACGCGGTTGACAACGGCCTCGAGATACTCGCGCGCATTACCGGGTACGCGACAGGCGGTGGTGCGCCGGAAGACCTCTTCTTCGCTCCGATCGTCGCGGTTCAGAAGTTGATGAAAAAGACCGGCGCCGCGATCGGCGACTACGATCTCATCGAAGCGAACGAGGCATTCGCATCGCAGGCGATCGCGGACGGCCGCGGCCTCGGCTGGGATGACGCGCGTGTAAACGTGCACGGCGGCGCGATCGCGCTGGGTCATCCCATCGGAGCCAGCGGCGCGCGAATCCTGACCACGCTGCTATACGCGCTGAAGGACAGGAACAAGCGAACCGGTCTGGCCACGCTCTGCCTTGGCGGCGGCAATGCCGTGGCAATGAGCGTCGAGCGGCCGAGCTGATATTTGGACGCACGATCGCTTGTCTTTCTTTCTCCCTCGGAACGAAAGCTTCGCGCGCCGTGGCGCATCCTCATATTCCTGCTCGTATGGATCGCGGTAACGGTGGTTGCCGCGACATTGCTCGCGGCACTCCGGAGCACTCCGACGCTCACGGTCGTCGGGACGATACTGTTCTACTGGGTCGACTTCTTCGCGGTGCTCGCGGCCACGTTCGTATCATTGCGCTGGGTGGACGGCCTGGACTGGAGCTTCGTTCTTCTGGGTCGCGAATCCGCGACGCCGAGGGCGCTGTCGGGCGGATTTCTGATTGGCATGCTCGCGATCGGATTACCGAGCGCCGTTCTGCTGCTTGCGAACGAGTTGCGCGCGGTACCTGCACCTGCGGGGAACTGGTTGATGTCTGCGGCCCGGACAGCACTGTTGCTGCTGCCGGCAGCTGCCGCGGAAGAGTTTCTGATGCGCGGGTACATTTTCTCCGTGCTACGCGAGACCATCGGTTGGAAAACCACACTGATCGTCACGAGCGTCGTCTTTGGCCTGTTGCATTTCCGCAACCCGGGAGCGGACCCCGAGAACATCATCGTCGTGATCATCGCGGGATTCTTCCTTGGAACGATCGTGCTCGCCACCGGGAGTCTGTACGCGGCGTGGATGGCGCACTTCGCATGGAACTGGACGATGGCTGCGGGGCTGCACACATCGGTGAGCGGACTGGGCGTGAGCACTCCCAACTACCATATAGTGGACAACGGACCCGCGTGGCTCACCGGAGGCTCGTGGGGTCCGGAAGGTGGTCTCGCGGCAGCGCTGGGGATGTTCGCGTTCCTGTTCTACCTTCACGCACGTTACAGGACGCGGCTGCAGGGCGCGCCCGCGCCGCGTTGAGCGCGTAGTTTCAGGCGCCACAACGCATAACCCGGAATCGTATCAATGGATGAACGTATTGCAGTAGTCGGTGCTGGGCAGATGGGAAACGGAATAGCGCACGTGTTCGCACGGGCGGGATTTCCCGTGACGATGATCGACGTCGCGCAGGACGCGCTTGAGCGAGGCCGCGCGACGATCGAGAAGAATCTCGACCGCCAGCTCAAGAAGGGCACCATCGACGCCGCGGCGCGAACGGCGACGCTCGATCACGTGACGCTCTCTACATCGCTGGAAAGCGCTCGCGATGCATCCCTCATAATCGAAGCCGCGACCGAGAACGTCGAGCTCAAATACCGGATATTCGCCGACCTCGACGCGGTCGCCAATCCCGCAGCGATACTCGCGACGAACACGAGCTCGATATCCATTACCGAAATCGCCGCGAAGACAGGGCGAGCAGACCGCGTCGTCGGAATGCATTTCATGAATCCGGTTCCGCTGATGAAGCTCGTCGAGATCATCCGCGGACTCGCTACGTCGGATGAGACGACGTCCAGGGTAGTCGAGCTCTCGAAGGCGCTCGGCAAGACGCCAGTCGAAGTCGCCGATTATCCGGGCTTCGTTGCGAATCGTATTCTGATGCCGATGATCAACGAGGCCGTGTACTGCGTCATGGAAGGTGTCGGCACTCCCGAAGCAATCGACACGGTGATGCAGCTCGGGATGAATCATCCGATGGGACCGCTCACGCTCGCGGACTTCATCGGACTCGATACTTGTGTCGCGATCCTTGAGGTCATGCACCAGGGGCTCGGAGATCCCAAGTACCGCCCGTGTCCACTGCTCAGGAAATACGTCGCCGCGGGCTGGCTCGGTCGCAAGTCGGGACGGGGTTTCTACAAGTATGCTTGATCTCTTCCCTCTAACCGAGGAACAGCGGGAGATCCAGCGCGTAGCGCGCGACTTCGCCGCCGCCGAAATCACGCCGTTCGCGGCGCAGTGGGATCGTGATTCGTACTTTGAACCGTCGCTCGTGAAGAAGCTCGGCGACCTTGGCTTCCTCGGGATGCTGAGTCCCGAGGAATACGACGGCCTTGGACTGGACTCGGTGACGTATCTTGTTGCGCTCGAGGAGATCGCAGCAGCGGACGCTTCCGTTGCGGTGATGATGAGCGTACACAATTCGCTGCCGACGCAGATGCTGGCGAGCTTCGGCACCGACGCGCAGAAGGAGCGATTTCTCAAGCCCATGGCGCGCGGTGAGCTGCTCGGCGCGTTCGCGCTCTCGGAACCCGAAGCCGGATCGGATGCCGCAGCGCTCACGACACAGGCGGTGCGTGACGGCGACGACTGGATCCTGACGGGAACAAAGTCATGGGTGACCAGCGGACCCTATGCGGGCGTCATTCTCGTGCAGGCGCGCACGGACTCGTCCGGGAGCCGCAAGGGTGCGCGGGGGATCGGAGCGTTCATCATCACTCCCGACATGGCAGGGTTCAGTGTGGGGAAGAAGGAGGACAAGATGGGACTTCGTGCCTCGCCGACAGTGCAGCTGGTGCTCGACGGAGTGCGGGTTCCGGCGGCGAACCTGCTCGGCGATCCGTCAATGGGCTACGTTTACGCATTGCGGTCGCTAGACGCCGGACGACTTGGCATTGCTGCCCAGGCGATCGGGATAGCACGCGCCGCGCTCGTCGCGGCTGTTGGATACGCAAGCGAGCGAAAGCAGTTCGGTCAGCCTATCAAGGACTTTCAGGGGATTCAGTTCAAGCTCTCGAACATGGCGACGCGAGTAGCTGCTGCGCGCGCTCTGTTGTACACCGCCGCGCGAGCGAAGGATGCGCAAGCGACGAGCGCGAAACAGGCTGCAGCCATGGCCAAGCTCTTCGCAAGTGAAACGGCCATGAGCGTAACGACCGACGCAATCCAGGTGTTCGGCGGATACGGTTACGTGAAGGATTATCCGGTGGAAAAGCTGTTCCGTGATGCGAAGATCACGGAGATCTACGAAGGCACTTCAGAAATTCAACGCTTCGTCATCGCACGGGAGCTTTACGCATGAAGCTGTTCGACACACTCGCCGAGATGGGACATGAGCAGATAGTGGTATGCTCGGATCCGTCGTCCGGATATCGTGGAATCATCGCGATTCACAACACCACGCTTGGACCGGCGCTCGGCGGCACGCGCTTCTGGAGCTACGCCAGCGACGAGGAGGCGATCACGGACGCGCTGCGACTCTCGCGCGGAATGACCTACAAGAATGCTGTCGCTGGACTCAATCTGGGCGGCGGCAAGGCCGTCATCATCGGCGACAACCGCGCGACGAGACGCGAAATGATCTTTCGGGCGCACGGCCGGTTTGTCGAGAGTCTTGGCGGGCGGTATGTGACCGCCGAGGATGTCGGCACCAGCACATCGGACATGGACTTCGTCCACATGGAAACGGACTACGTCGCCGGACTGGCCGGGCGTTCTGGCGATCCATCGCCGGTGACCGCTCATGGTGTGTTCAGGTCCATCCAGGCGTCGGCGATGTACCGGTGGGACTCGGACGATCTTGAAGGTAAGACCGTGACGGTACAGGGATGCGGCAACGTGGGGCGTCATCTGGCCAAGGCGCTCGACAAGGCCGGTGCCAAGGTGATTGTCTCGGATATCGATCCCGATCGGGTCGCGTGGGTGCTCGCGGAAACGAATGCAACGGCGGTGGAGGGCGATGCGATCTATTCCGCGCAGGCGGACATCTTCGCACCGTGCGCGCTGGGCGGAATACTCAACGACAAGACGATTCCGATGCTCAAGGTCGAGATCGTCGCGGGAGGAGCGAATAACCAGCTGCTCGAGGAGCGTCACGGTGACATGCTCGCCGAGCGCGGAATTCTGTACGCGCCCGATTACGTTGCGAACGCTGGCGGCGTCATCAACGTGTACAGCGAGCTTGCGGGATGGGACGCCAAACGCTCATTCCGGAAGGCCGACGAGATATACGAAACGATTCTCGGAGTGTTCGAGATCGCCCGCACGGACGGAATTCCGACGTACCAGGCAGCTGACAGGCTCGCCGAGCGCAGGCTCCAGGCTGTAAATTCAATGATGCGCACGTGGCCGCAGTGGCCACGCAAGTCGTAAGAGGTCAGTAGTGGGAAGGGTCGTTCCGTGTGCCAACCGCCGCAGTGCTCGTTTCTCGATGGCTGGAACCGGAACCACTGCCCGTTCATTCGAGAGGTTGCGGTAGTATGAGCGTATCCACAATGCCTGCGAGCACCGAGCTCGACGCGGTCTGGGAGTCCGACCCCGAGATCGCACGCCTCATAATCGAGGAGACGGACCGTCAGCGGCACGGTCTGGAACTCATCGCGAGCGAGAATTTCGTGTCGCTTGCCGTGCTCCAGGCGATGGGCACTCCGCTCACGAACAAGTACGCCGAAGGTCTTCCGGGCAAGCGCTATTACGGGGGCTGCGAAGTCGTCGATCGTGTCGAGCAGATTGCAATCGACCGTGCCAAGGAGCTTTTTGGTGCCGATCACGCCAATGTTCAGCCGCATTCGGGAGCGCAGGCTAACGCCGCTGTGTATCTCGCATTTCTGAAGCCCGGCGACATGGTGCTCGGTCTCGACCTGTCGCAGGGTGGTCATCTCACGCATGGCTCGCCGGTCAATTTCTCCGGGCTGCTGTATAACGCGATTCACTACGGAGTGAACGACGCGGGATACATAGACTACGACATGGTTCGTTCGATAGCGCGTGAACGGCGACCGAAGATGATCATAGCCGGCGCGAGCGCGTACGCACGGTCAATAGACTTCGCCGCGTTCGCCGATATCGCGCAGGAGATCGGAGCGAAGCTGTTCGTCGATATGGCGCACATCGCCGGTCTGGTTGCGACGGGCGTGCATCCGTCCCCGATCCCGTTCGCGGACGCAGTCACCACGACCACGCACAAGACGCTGCGCGGTCCGCGTGGCGGACTGATTCTTTGCAAGGCGGAATATCAGAAGGCGATCGACAAGGCGATGTTCCCCGGTACTCAGGGCGGGCCGCTGGAACACGTGATTGCCGCCAAGGCGGTATCGTTTCGTGAAGCCCTGGAGCCGTCGTTCCGCGGATACTGCGAACGGGTCGTCAGCAACGCGAAGACGCTGGCGGCTGCGCTGATGGAGCGCGGAATGGACATCGTGTCGGGCGGAACAGACACGCATCTCATGCTCGTTGACCTGCGCAATCGCGGACTGACGGGCAAGCTGCTGGAAAAAGCACTCGATGCCGCTGCGATAACGGTCAACAAGAACACGGTCCCACGCGAGACTCAGTCGCCATTCGTGACGAGCGGCATTCGCGTTGGTACGCCGGCGGTGACGACGCGTGGCATGAGAGACGACGAGATGCGCCAGATTGCGCTACTGATTGACCGGATCGTGTCGGCGCCGGAAGATTCGTCGGTCGCCGAAAGCGTACGGTCGGATGTCCTCGCGCTCACCGAGCGATTTCCACTATACTCAGGCAGTTTCACCGAACGGAGCGAGGGCTAGCGTATGGCCGATCTCGCGTTTCGTGACGGGGTCATGGACCAGATTCGCGAGCGCGAGTCGCGGTTCGAAGAGGGCGCCTACCTCTTCGTGCTTGCCTCGCTCGAGTACTCTCAGGCCCAGCTGCAGGTGCGTCGCCACATTACCGG
>JALYYT010000341.1 GCA_030946285.1 Gemmatimonadota bacterium | reverse complement strand
GTCCCACTCCTCGCGTCCGCCGTCGTACAGTCCGATCGTGGGAGAGTCGGGGCTCCTCGCGCCGGCATACACCGTGAGGATCATTTCATCGGACCGAGGGCTAGGCATGGAGCGCAAGATACCGACGTTCGGGCGGCCGGGTTCCGGCCTTCAACGTATTCGCGCGATGCCCGTAATGTACCGGTCAGGACAGCCACCAGCGATGGCAATTCGGATGTCGCGAAATATCAACTCTTCACGAGGTAGGCAGATGCGTCGAATCAGTATCGCAGCATGCTCCCTGATGCTTCTGGCCGCGGCGAGTGCTCCTGCAATGGCTCAGGGCAATATGGGTGGCGGAATGGGAACGGATCCCGCACAGATGCTACAGCGCTCGACAGATCGTCTCCTGACCGGCATCACACTCTCTGCGTCGCAGACCGACTCAGTGAAAGCGGTCAACACCCGCTTTGCAGCTTCCATGCACACGGAAATGGCCGCCGGAGGTGACATGCGCGCACAGATGACCGCGATGCGCACGAAGCAGCGCGCCGACATTCGCGCGGTGCTCACGGCCGACCAGCAGGTCGTGTTTGACAAGAACGTCGCCGACATGGAGAAGGCACGAATGAGCAGACCGCAGCCTTAACTCGCGAGGCTCGAGTTTGAACGAAGAAGGGGACAGCGAATCGCTGGCCCCTTCTTCACTTCGGGACGCGCAGTCCGGGTGTCACTGGGAGCCACGCTTGAAGATCATCACAGGCAACGTCCGCATCATGATCTTGAGATCTTCTGCAAGCGACTGGCGCGCGAGGTATTCCAGATCGAGCCGGATCTTCACGCGGACGTCGTCGAGTGACTGATCGTACGAATGATTGATCTGCGCCCAGCCTGTGATTCCCGGCCGCGCCTGCTGCCGGAGCTGGTAGCCGTCGATGTTGTCGCGCAGTTCCGCAAAAATACTCGGTCGCTCCGGTCGCGGCCCAACGATGTTCATGTCGCCAAGTACGACGTTGATCAGCTGCGGCAGCTCATCCAGTCGCGTCGTTCGCAGAAACTGTCCGACCGACGTGACGCGGGGATCGTGCTTCTTCGCCCAGACCGCGCCGGTGCCGGCTTCGGCATCCTGTTTCATCGACCTGAACTTGAGAATCCGGAACGGCCTGCCGCCGACGTTCGACTTGCGACGGTCCTCGTGCGCCTGCGCTGCCCGACGGCGGCGATCCACGCCTACCCGGTCCTGGACATAAAAGACCGGACCCCTGGACGTGAGCTTCACGGCCAAAGCTATGAGAAGCATCACCGGAGCAAGCACGACCAGCGCGAGAAGCGAGACCAGAAGGTTGATTACGCGGTTCACCGCTTCTGATCGCTGGGCGGGTACTACCGGCGGGATTGCCTGCCGGCTCGAGGGAGGAACCGTCCCTCCGTTTTCAGACTGTTGAACAGGCTGCGCCTCGTCGGCCGGCGGCATCGCCGGCGGATCCTGCACCGCGAACTGATCGGTGTTCATGCGAGGGCTTTCCTGACGGTCACGAAATTACAGTTTGGCGAGGGTGTAAAGACCAACGAGCAACAGTTCAATTCCAACGAACCCGGCCCAGAAACTTCCCCGGGTGAGCGAGTATGCAATCAGAGCTCCCGCACCGGGTAGCCAGACCGCGACGTAGAGCTTGACGCGCGCGTCCGGCCGTCTAGGTGGCTCAGTGTCCCCTGGACGCTGCTCTCGAACGATTTCATCCATCACACCGTACGTCTCCTCGTCGAGGTCCGGCGACTGAACAGACTGGCTCACAGACGCTCCGAAAGTGGGACTGAGCTTCTATACTAGCACCAGCCCGAGGGTCACGCACTATCCGATTGTACTTTCAGAGTCTCGGCCGGAAACCCGTTACCATGGACAGCGCCGGTCATTCGTGAGGAACTGGAAATCTCTCAGCCGCGAAAGTACCAGAGGGCAACTGCGGCAAGGAGAATCACGACGATCACGGGGACCACGAACCTCGACCGGGCAAAGGACGCGTTCAGGTCGTTTCCGATCCGCCCGCTCACGTGCGCCCCGCCGGTTTGATCATCACGAATCCGGCACCTCGCCGTTCGCATCCGACCCGCTCGAAAAAGCCTGCGCACTCCGGGCGCGCTTCAACAAAAAGCCGGCCTGCCGCGCTCGTGTCGAGCGCTTCGGCCATCAGTCGCCGGCCCACTCCCAATGCCTGATATTCAGGGTCCACAATAATGTCCGCCAAGGCGGTGAAGGTGTAGCCGTCGCTCAGTACACGAACCGCGCCAACCAGACGTCCCCCGTCCCATGCGCCGATATTCGTCGTCTTCGAAAGCGCCTCACGCAGCCTTGGAACCTCGAGCAGATCGGGCCTGACACGCTCGGCAAGCTCCACATAAGAAGCCGCATACACGCCGTCTCTCGTCACGTGAATCCTGGCAGGATCGATCCCTGAAGCAAACCGCCCCGGACGCGGGGATTGCGCGATGAAGGTCGGCGCGGGGCCAACTCCATTGTGCGACGCTACGCTCGACACCGGGGCTCGCCGGTGCTCACGGTGGTAGCGCTCCCATACCCCACCGAGAAGATTTCCGGTCTCGATACCTATGAGGCCGGAGACGATCCCGGCGCCGAGCACGGCCGCCAGGAAATAGCCGAGCCCCCGAGACATGTTTCCAGCGTCAACACCGTTCGCGAGCACCGGCCACAGGAACGCGCCGGACCAGACGAAGCCGATGAAGAACGTCATCAGGGCCGTGGAGTCCTTTATCATGACTCTCCGACGGCGATAGAAGTCGGACATTGTCTCCCGCAGACAGGCCAGCCATTACCGACGTTGCGCCAGACCGGTATGGATTGTTACCCGCGTGCTGAAGTATGGTGCGCCAACCCGGGATGGAACAGAGGGCGAACGCCTCGCAGCATTCGCCCTCCGGTCAGCAGTTCGGTGCATCCCATGCGGAAAACGCCTCGCTACTCTATTCAATTCGTCCAGGTTCCTACACCGCCGTGCCTGCTGCACGCGCCCTGTCGATGAGTAGCGTGCGAGTACAGCCCGTCCTTGCAACGCGCGATGGCGCCGGCTGGATTGTTGTCTTCAGCTACACCGGACGCCCGGGCCGCGGCTCCTGCCTCAGGCGCAGTCGACTTTGGCTTCGTCATCTCGCGTTTCGCCGATGGCGCCGCCATGGCCGCCGCGATCTTTACACCACCGTGTCCCGAGCAGGCTCCGCGGCCTCCCCGCGACGATGACCCGTCCGCGCACATTACCGACGCACCCGCCGCGGCTTTGGCGTCAGCTTTCGTATCGGCCCTCGCATCGGCCCTCGCATCGGCCTTCGCATCGGCCTTCGCCTCGGCCTTGGCGCTCGCCCGGGCGCCTGCCTTGGCGTCTGCCTTGGCTTCTGCCTTGGCTGCCTTCGCGCTGGCTTTTGCCGCGGATTTTGCGGCTGCGGACTTCGCGGCCGCGGTCTTTGCCGCGTCTACCCCGCCGTGCCCGGAGCATGCGCCCCGGCCCGACGTTGCGCTTGTAGTTCCATCCTTGCACATCGTCGCCGCGGCCTGGGCCGTCGCCGACGAGGCCCCGAGCGCCGAAAACACGGCGAAGCCGGCCGCTATACCTAATGTGCGGATCGTGAAACGCATATCGTTACTCCGTGAAAGGGATTGCTACGACCAGGGAGATATTGCTCCAGGCGCGAGGCTGGCGCAAGCACGGCCCATTTCTCGGCCCGCGACGTGCCTCCGCCTCCCATGCATCGTGAAAGCAACAGCAGCAGGTACGCGAGCGTAAGGATCTCTGCGTTCACTCGATCATCACCGGACCACTGTTCATGATAAAGTCGTCGATCCGCTTCCGTGTCGCCCCGCTTTTCGTGGCTTCCATACTTGGCGGCTGCAGCAAGCCGGACACTGCACAGCCGATGCGAGTGGTCAGCGTCTCCAAGCAGATCAACGAGTTCATATACGACATCGGGGCGCAGCGTAATCTTGTCGGGCGGGACCTCACATCCATTTATCCGGCGCAGATCACGCAGCTTCCATCTGTCGGCTATCATCGGGCGCTCAGTGCAGAGGGAATCATCTCGCTCAGACCGACACTGTTCCTGACGGATGGCAATGTCGGGCCCGACGCCGTGCTCGATCAGCTGCGGAAGGTCGGGATTCCAGTGACTGTGATGAATCCCGGAACGACGCTCGATTCCGCGCATGCGCTGATGACGCGGCTGGGCATGCTGTTTCATCGGGAACGTGAAGCGGATAGCGTGAACGCGGCGTGGAAGGCGGGAATGGATTCAATCCTTGCGGACACGGCGCGATGGGCAGACAAGCCTCGTCCGCGTGTGCTCATCATGCACATGGGCCAGATCGTGAACAACTATCTGGGTGTCGGCACGGGCGGGCCCGCCGACGCCATACTTCGATGGTCCGGCGCGATCAACGCGATTGATTCGACCAGACCGATGACGCGACTCAACCCGGAGCTCATCGCTAAACTCGCTCCCGACATCATCATCGCGACCGACGTCGGTTTCGACAGGCTGGGAAACGTCGCGAAATTCGCGGCGATGCCGGGTGTGAACCTCACGCCAGCGGGAAAGGACCAGCGCATCTACCGGATCAACGAGACGGAGATTCTGTACTTTGGTCCGCGCACGCCGAGCACCGTTCGGGAAGTCGAACGAATTGTACATCCGCCTGTTCTTCAACACTGACGCGCGTGTGATTGCCAGCAGGCGTGTAAAGGGCGGCCGCACAGTCGTGCGGCCGCCCCGTTCGCTTCG
>JALYYT010000300.1 GCA_030946285.1 Gemmatimonadota bacterium | reverse complement strand
CGGCGATCATGGCCCAGTAGAAAACTCCGGCGCCTCCAAGGGGGTCGACGCCGAGTTTCAGGTTCGCACCGCGGATGGCATCGAAGTCGATGATCGCGCCCAGGTCGCCGATGTAGGCATCCATGTAATCATGACGGTGCGTCGTTGACGCGTGCATCGCGCGCTCGAGCGGAATGCGCTTCACGCTCTTCAATCCGTCATCGAGGAACTCGTTCGCCTTGTTCTGGATCCAGTTCGTGATCTGCGTATCCGCCGGACCGCCGTTCGTGGGGTTGTACTTGAAGCCTCCGTCGTCGGGCGGATTGTGCGACGGTGTGACGACGATCCCGTCGGCGAGACCAGTCTTTCTCCCGTGGTTGTACGTCAGGATCGCATGCGAGATCACCGGCGTCGGAGTGAACCCGTCGCGGTCATCTATCATCACGTTCACTTCATTCGCGGCGAGTACTTCGAGCGCGGAGGCGAACGCAGGCGCGGAGAGCGCGTGAGTGTCTATGCCGATGAAGAGAGGGCCATCTATTCCGTGCTGCTTGCGATACAGGCAGATCGCCTGCGTTATGGCGAGGATGTGATCCCCATTGAAGGAACAGTCGAACGCGGAGCCTCGATGGCCCGACGTGCCGAAGGAGACGCGCTGCGTCACGATTTTTGGGTCTGGCTTCTGCGAGTAGTACGCAGTCACGAGCCGCGGAACGTTGACCAGAATGGACTGTGGCGCCGGCTTGCCGGCGAGTGGGCTGATGTTCATGTTAGTGCGCCCGGGTGCGCAGTTGGGAGACGGACAGGACTATTGATACTAACGAACAGTGGAGCAATGATGTATACCACCGGCCATGGAGCCCGCCCGTGAGCGGCCCCGTACAACCCTCGCGCGTCCGGATCGAATCCGTCGACGTACTGCGCGGCGTGATCATGATCATCATGGCGCTCGATCATGTGCGCGAGTTCGTGGGAAACGGGGCGAATCCCACGGACATCCTGACCACAACCGCTCCACTGTTCTTCACGCGCTGGATCACGCACTTCTGTGCTCCGGTATTCTTTCTGCTCACCGGCACGGGAGCGTTCCTGTCTCTCCGCCGGAAGACCATCCCCGAGCTCTCCCACTTCCTCTGGACCCGCGGCGTCTGGCTCATCTTCCTCGAGACGGTCGTGACCCGTTGCCTCGGCTGGCAGTTCAACTTCGACTACAGGCTTACGCTCCTTTTCGTCCTCTGGGCGCTGGGCTGGTCCATGATCACGCTCGCGGCGCTGATTCGCCTTCCGGTGAAGGTGGTGACCACCTTCGGCATAGTGCTCATCCTGGTGCACAACCTGTTCGACAGCGTAGACCCGGCCTCGTTCGGATCGCTGTCCTGGTTGTGGCAGATACTGCATGTGCCGGGCGTGCTGTTCTCGACGCCGCGATTCACCGTGTTCGAGGCATATCCGCTCATCCCGTGGATCGGCGTGACTGCAACCGGATTCGGCCTGGGTCAGATATTCGAGTGGGACAGCGAGCGAAGGCGCGCATTCCTGCTGCGGCTTGGAACAGGGCTGACGACGGCATTCGTCGTGATTCGCGCGATCAACGTGTACGGTGACCCGAACCGATGGGCCGTGCAGCGCTCGGCGGAATTCACGGTGCTATCTTTTCTCAACACAACCAAGTATCCGCCGTCACTGCTCTTTCTGCTGATGACGCTTGGGCCAGCGATGCTGTTGCTGCGGGCGATGGACCGAGGAACCTCGCCACTGCTCCGCCCCGCGCTCGTGATCGGCAAGGTTCCGATGTTCTACTACATCCTGCACATAACCGTCGCGCACGCGCTGGCCGTTATCATCTGTTACGCGCAGTACGGGAGCGCGCACTGGATGTTCGAGTCGCCGCAGTTGAGTCAGTATCCGATAACGCCGCCGCAGGGCTGGGGATTTGGATTGCCGGGTGTGTATGCGACATGGATACTGGTGGTCGTGATTCTGTATCCTGCGTGTCTATGGTATTCACGGCTCAAGCAGCGGCGGTCGGACTGGTGGCTGAGTTATATCTAACGGGTACGAACATCAATAACAAAACGTCCGGACCATCTGGCCCGGACGTTTTTTGTTGTTGAAGCTTCGTTCAGTGCGATATCGAAATAAACCACGTTCCGATCATCGGACCGCGCGGCCCGTACCGGCCCGTCGGCGGTGGTGATCCAGCCGGTGGTGCCGGCGCCGGCCCGTACTCGGGCGTGAACTCGTACACCATGTGCGTCGTTTCATCAACAGCGATCGTCTTCGCGCCAGGTTGGGTCGCGACAGTTGCGATGGTGGTGTACTTGTCCGGCGAATCCTCGTGCACTACCGTGACGTTGCCGTCACGCCCTGCCGGAATGTATATCAGCTTCCGCGCCTGATCCCAGCCGAGCGCATCAACCCCGTTGCCGTTTGCAATCTGCGCGACGACCTTGCCGTTCGACCCATCGACGACGACTGAGTTCTTGCTGCAGCCGACGAATATGCGATGCGTGCCGCGGTCCATCGCGATGCCGGTCGGACCGTCACACGTCGGAATGGCCCAGGTGCCGACTACCGTCCACGTCTTCGTGTCAACAACGTCGATTGCGTTCTTGTCCTCGAGATTCACGTAGATCTTTCCGTGACCGTCGCTCACTCCGCCTTCGGGCGCGTTGCCTGTCAGCGTCACACGACCCGTGACGGTTCCCGAATTCGGATCTATCACGACCATCGTTCCTGTCGGATGGCTGTGGTTGATCGTGAGAATGCGATCCGTCGCGTCGTCGTACATGATTCCGTCGAGGCCGTCGATACCAGCCGGAATCTTCTTTATCACCGCGAACGTCTTCGTGTCGAACATCGTGACAGACGAGTCGCCGCCGTTCGTCGTGAACCCGTGATTCCACTTCTGCGCCAGCGCGATGCCGTGCGTGCGCGGCGTGTTGGGGATGTCGCCGAGCACCTTGCCGGTCGCGCCCTCCACGACCATCACGTGCGTACCGCGAGAAACGAATACGTGGCCAGTTACTGGATCAGCCGTGAGATAGTCGGTGCCACCTTCGCCACCGATCGTGTACTTGTGTACTGTGAACGACTGCGCCGCAAGCGCCGCCGGAGCTGTCGCAGTCACTAGAACTGCAGCGGCCAGGACCGCGTTGAAGCGCGTTGAAATACCGGTCATGCCAGCCTCTGATGGGTTTGAGCTTTGGGTTGGGAACAGCGGGAGAAAAGGTACGATTTCGAAGCTGACAAGAGGCTGACATTCCGCCTCCTGCCGATCTAATGGACGCCGGCCTCCATCACATCTATGTACTTGAGTCCCGAGCCCGTGTTGAACAGCACCACCTTGTCGCTCGGCGACAGGAAGCCCGACTCGATCAGCTTGTCGTACGCCACCAGCGAGGCAGCACCTTCGGGCGCGGCAAAGATTCCCTCCTCCGAGGCCATTCTGGAAACAGCCTGCAGCATCTCCTCGTCCGTCGCCGTCAGCGCTGTACCATGGCTCTGCTTCAGGATATCCAGGATGATGTAATCGGCGTACGCCTTCGGAACGCGCAGCCCCGACGCGATGGTATGCGCGCCCTGCCAGAACTCCGACACCGGCTGGTGCGCATCCCACGCGCGCGGTATCGGCGCGCACCCCGCTGCCTGCACCGCGATCATCTTCGGCCGCTCGGCGCCGATCCAGCCCAGATACTGCATCTCCTCGAACGCCTTCCACATTCCGATGAGACCCACGCCACCGCCTGTGGGATAGAAGATCGCATCCGGCAGCTTCCAGTCGAGCTGCTCCGCGACTTCGTATCCCATGGTCTTCTTGCCCTCGACGCGGAACGGTTCCTTCAGCGTCGAGATCTCGAACCAGCCCTCCGCCTGCTTGCGCTCGGCGATGATCTTCGCGCAATCGCTGATGAGACCGTCCACGAGTGTCACGTGCGCCCCGTACTGCTGGCATTCCACGCGGTTCGCGATCGGCACGTCCTTCGGCATGAAGATGAACGCCTCGATGTCCGCGGCCGCACAGTACGCAGCCAGCGCGCTCGCGGCGTTTCCGGCTGACGGAATCGCGAGCTTCCTGATCCCATACTCCCTGCACATCGTGACGGCCGCTCCCAGTCCGCGGGCCTTGAACGAGCCGGTGGGATTGAGCCCCTCATCCTTGATGTACATGTTGGCATTGTGCCGGCTCTGCAGCATCGGCGTGAAACCCTCGCCGAGCGTGACAGGCTTCACATCGGGAAGAACGTCGGAGTAGCGCCACATGCTGGCGACGCGGCCTTTCAGCGAGTCACGGGATGCGAGACCGCGATACGGCTCCAGGTCGTAGCGGGCGTAGAGCGAGCCGCCATCCACGGGACAGACGGTATGTGGTTCGGCGGGGCTCAGGCGCTCCCCGCATTTGGTGCATTCGAGATATGTCAGCTTTGCCATGACTGTGCGTGAAATTCGGGAACGTGTGAGGGAATCGCCTGGGCCGGGATTCCGTAGTGGATACTAAACCAGTCCCCGTTTCGTTGCACCTAACTGGCGCGCTAGACTTTCTGCGTCTTCCACCCGCCGCGCTGGAACCATGCCGCGCTGAGTACCGCCATGGCCGAGAACGCCAGCGTGATTGCCAGGAACACCCCGTGCGGACCCATGTGCAGCGCCTGCGCGAGGAAGTAGGCGAGCGGAATCTCGAACAGCCAGAAGACGATCAGGTTGAGCACCGTCGGAGTCCAGGTGTCGCCTGCCCCGTTGAACGCGGAAGTGAATACCATTCCGCTCGCGTACAGAACGAAGCCGTACGATACCGTGTGCAGACAGTCCGTGGCGTAGGCAGCAACAGCGGGATCGCTCGTGAACACGCCGATGATCGGTGCCGTCGCGAACAGGAAGATCAGGCCAACTACACCCAGGAACACGGTGTTGTACCCGACCGCACGCCAGACTGCCTTCTGGGCGCGCTCAGGATCCTTCGCACCCAGCGCCTGGCCCACCATCGTCGCAGCGGCGTTGCTCATTCCCCACGATGGCAGCATCGCGAAGATTATGAGACGAACTGCAATGGTGTAACCGGCCAGCGCGTCGCTTCCGTACGTGGATATGATCCGAACGAGTCCGATCCAGCTCGCCATTCCGATTATCATCTGGAACGTTCCGGCTGCGGATAGATTCACGAGCTGACCCATTACGCTCGGACGGACACGCACATCTTTTCGCGAGATGGAGATGCGGCCATTGCCGCGCACCAGCCTCGAAAGCGCGAAGATCGCACCGGTGCCTCGTCCGATCGTCGTCGCAACCGCAGCGCCGGTCACTCCCATCCTCGGGAAAGGTCCAATGCCGAAGATCAGCAGCGGGCCGAGCACGATGTTGATCGCGTTCGCAAGCCAGAGCACGCGCATCGCGATCGCCGCGTCACCCGCTCCGCGGAAGATCGCGTTCGCCAGAAAGAGCAGCAGCACGCTCACATCGCCGCCGAGCATGACGCGAGTGAAGTTTGAACCAGTCCGGATTACCTCAGGCGACGCTCCCATGAGCGCCAGCAGTCTGGGTGCCACGATCACGCCCGAGACTCCGAGCACCGTCGCGATGAGCAATCCGACGAATACTCCCTGCACCGCAGCGTCGCGCGCGCCTTCGACATCCTTCTCGCCAATTCTTCGCGCGACCATCGCGGTGACGCCGATGGACAGCCCCATCGCAAGAGCGTAGAGAACCGTGAGCAGCGACTCCGTCAGTCCGACGGTTGCTACCGCGTTCGCGCCAAGCTTGCCGACGAAGAAGACATCGGTGAGGGCGAAGACGCTCTCGAGCACCATCTCGAGAACCATCGGCACGGCGAGCAGCATGATCGCGCGCGCGATGCTGCCGCGCGTGTAATCCTGGTGCGATCCGCGCAGCGATTCGCGCACGGTTTCCCAGAAGCCGTGTCCTTCCGGAGACATTAGTTCAGCGCTTTCCTGCATCGAGACAATTTATTGGAGTCTGGTCCTGTGGGGCAGGAGTCGTGTCGGCGATAACGCGCGATAGGCTCAGCGCGTAAGTTGGGGCGCACGATAAAACACGATTCCTCACAGACCCGCCCATGATGAATGAAGTCACAGGCTCCGCCGCGACCAGCGAAACCGGGCTCATTCGCGCGATCGGTGTGCGCGGGCTGGCGACCAATGTCGTCAATAACGTCGTCGGCTCGGGAATTTTTGTGCTTCCCGCAGTCGTCGCAGCGACGCTCGGACCGTCGGCGATCATCGCCTATGTCATCTGCGCGGTCGCCATCGGACTGATCGGGCTGAGCTTCGCTGCTGCCGGCAGTCGGGTCTCGGAATCGGGCGGAACTTACGCATACGCCGAGGCCGCCTTTGGTTCGTTCACGGGATTTCTGACGGGCGTCCTGTTCGGGCTGTCGCAGATGGTGTCCGCGGCAGCGATCGCGACAGTATTCGCGGGCTCCATCGCGGCGCTCATTCCGTCGTTCGCCGCACCGGTTCCGCGCGCGTCTCTCCTGGTCCTCATCTATCTCGGCTTCGCCGCCGTGAACGTACGGGGCGTGAAGGCAGGTGTGCGCGTGATGGAAGCGCTCACCGTTGTGAAGGTGATCCCGTTGATCGTTCTGGTCCTGGTCGGCGCGTTCTTCGTTCATCCTGTGAATCTCCGATGGACTTCGATGCCGACGATCGGAGCCATCAGTACCGCCTGTCTTCTCCTCATTTTCACGTTCACCGGAATCGAGGGTGCGGTGACTGCAAGCGGAGAAGTGAGCCAGCCCTCCAGAACCGTTCCGCGCGCGATAGTTGTCGGTCTTGGAGCTGTGTCATTGCTCTACATCATGGTCCAGCTCGTCGCGCAGGGAGTACTCGGCCCGGATCTGGCGCTCGATCAGACCGCGCCACTGGCCAGCGTCGCGGAGCGCATGTTCGGTACAGTCGGACGCACTCTCATTGCCTCGGCGATGGCCGTGTCGGCGTTCGGATACCTGTCCGGCGACATGCTCACGACGCCGCGCCTGCTCTTCGCGTTCGGCAGAGATGGCTTCCTGCCGGCACGCGTCGGTTCGGTGAGTCCACGGTATCACACGCCCGTGATCGCGATCCTGCTCTACGGTGCGCTGACTTGCGGCTTTGCGCTCACGGGCACTTTTCAGTCACTCGTGATTCTCGCGACAGTGTCCACGCTGTTCGTGTACATCGTCACATGTCTTGCCGCAATCGAACTCAGGCGCAGACATGTCGTCGCCGACGGGCCGCCGTTCGAGCCGATCGGTGGACCCGTCATTCCATTGCTTGCGTGCGGAGTTATCGTATGGATGCTGACCGGCGCCGCGCGCAAGGAATTCATGGCGGTTGGAGCGACTCTCGTCGTCGCAGTGATTCTGTATTCCATACGAGCAGTCGCGAGAAAGCCCGTTACTTCAGCACCTTGATCCTGACGTTGCGAATGTAGAGCACGCCGTCGTGATCGCCCTGAATGCCGATGTACCCGGTCTTTGCGCGTCCGTAATTCGGCCATGCGCCAAACTTGCGCGCCTTGACCTTGGCTTCCCAATCGGAGCTGAGCAGATCGTACTGCAGAAGTTTCTGCCCGTTCATCCAGTGCTGAACGTGATTCCCGTTCACAACGAGCAGACTCGAGTTCCACTGGTTCGCCGGCTTCACCACTCCGGCTGGCGACGGATACAGTCCGTACGCGGATCCCGCCGCGGTAAGACGGCTCTTGCCATCCGGATGACCTGCGTCGTCGAGCAGCTGGTACTCAGGTC
>JALYYT010000299.1 GCA_030946285.1 Gemmatimonadota bacterium | reverse complement strand
CGTCACGACCGATGTGTGGGCTTCGATGGGCCAGGAAGAGGAGCAGGCGGTTCGCGAGAAGGCGTTC
Organism: Gemmatimonadota bacterium; assembly: GCA_030946285.1. Taxonomy (GTDB): domain Bacteria; phylum Gemmatimonadota; class Gemmatimonadetes; order Gemmatimonadales; family Gemmatimonadaceae; genus Fen-1247. The sequence continues at coordinate 8,085 of JALYYT010000299.1, read as the reverse complement.
CATGGATTCTGCGTGAATTCCTCGCTCATGACACTCGCCTCGTCGACCGCGATCTTCCTGCACTGCCTGCCGGCGCATCGAGGCGAGGAAGTTACGGCAGAGGTGATCGACGGACCGCAGAGTTGCGTCTGGGACGAAGCCGAGAACCGGCTGCATGTCCAGAAGGCGATCATGGCCGTACTCATGGGAGGAGAAAAGCTGTGACGCAACGCACGCCACTTCACGAGGTTCATGTCGCGCTTGGCGCGAAGATGGTTCCGTTCGCCGGCTTCGACATGCCGGTGCAGTATCCTTCCGGCATCACGTCGGAGCACAAGTCGGTGCGGGACAGCGTCGCGCTGTTCGACGTGAGCCACATGGGAGAGTTCATGATCCGTGGCTCTCAGGCGATCGAGTTCGCGAACTACGTGACCACGAATGATGTCGCGGCACTGTCGGTTGGACAGGCGCAGTATTCCACGATTCTGAACGAACGCGGCACTATCGTGGACGATTGCCTAGTGTACCGCTTTCCCGATCATCTGATGATGGTCGTGAACGCGTCGAACAAGGACAAGGATATGGCGCACATCAGCGCATTCCTTGACCGATTCGATTGCGCGGTGGAGGACGTGAGCGATCGCATCGCGCTACTTGCGCTGCAGGGACCCCGTGCGCAGGAAGTGATGGCGCGCCACACCGATGTCCGACTCGACGACATCGCGTACTATCACTTCATGCTGGCTACGGTCGCCGGAGTGCCGGACGTGATACTTTCGCGGACCGGATACACGGGCGAGGACGGCTTCGAGCTCTACTTCGACGCATCAAGGGCGACCGAGATCTGGAACGCCCTGACCGCCGACGGTTCAGTCGTCCCTGCGGGACTTGGCGCCCGCGACACGTTGCGCCTCGAAATGGGGATGGCCCTCTACGGCAACGACATCGATGATACGACTACGCCGTACGAAGCCGGGCTTGGCTGGCTCGTGAAGATGAAGAAGGGTGACTTCGTCGGCCGGGATGCGCTGGAACGTCAGAAGACCGCGGGAATCCCGCGGAAGCTGATCGGCTTCACGATGCCGGATCGCGCGTTCCCACGTCACGGCTACGCGGTGTTCTGCAACGGGGAAAGCAGCGGTGAGGTGCGGAGCGGTACACTCAGTCCTTCGCTCGGAAGTGCGATCGGAACCGCGTATCTACCATTCGATCTGGCGAAGGAAGGGACCGAGTTCGAGATCGAGATCCGGGGCAAGCGGTTCCCGGCGCTCGTGCAGAAGATGCCATTCTACAAGAACGCGTCGCATCGTTGAAAGTCTCTATCATCACCATATCGGATTCAGTATCGCGTGGCGCGCACGACGACGGCTCAGGTGACGCGATAGCTGCGTGGGCGATCGCGCGCGGCGATGTTGTGGTCTCGCGCGTACTCGTAGCCGACGAGTCGACCGAGATCGTGCGGGCGCTCCTGGCCGCATGTGATTCCGGCGAAAGCGACGTCGTGCTCACTACTGGAGGGACAGGCCTCTCCGAGCGCGACGTTACGCCGGAGGCGACACGAGCGGTGATTGACGCGGAAGTGCAGGGGTTCGGCGAGCAACTTCGTTCGCACGCTGCACGGTTTCCCCGAGCCGCGCTCTCGCGGGGGATAGCCGGCATCCGCGCACGCACGCTCATAGTGAATCTTCCGGGCTCGCCATCGGGGGTACGCGACGGGCTTGGCACACTCGATCAGATTGTGGACCATGCGTGCGACGTGTTGCGTGGACGAGTAGGCCAACACGGGTCTGCGGATGGCGCGTAGTTCCGGCGTGGCGGTGCTCATAACGCTCGCCGACGTCGAGTCTGCGGTGCGGCTCAATGCAACACTGGAAGCCGCGGGAGTGACCACGTCGATGGTCTCCGCGGTTGACAACCTGTCGGCGGAGATACGCCGCTCGCGACCGGAAGTGATCGTGCTGACGGGGAACATCGCCGATCCCGCGATCCGCCAGATAGTGCGGGATCAGTTGTGGGAAGGAATTGCGGTAATCGGACTGGCGGAAGTCGCGGATCCGCAGCTGATCGAGCGGCTGCGTGCGATCGGTTTCGTGGACGTATACACGAAGCCGGTGCCGGCTGAGGAACTGTTCGACATCGTGAAGCGCGTTCTCGATCGCCAGCGCCTGGCGGAGCTTACGGGGCTCGTGGGACAGTCTGACGCGATACGCGAGGTACTCGTTCGTGTGGAGCAGATGGCGCCCGTTTCGAGCACGGTCATGATCCAGGGCGAGAGTGGGACCGGCAAGGAGCTCGTGGCGCGGGCGATTCATTCTCTCAGTCCGCGGCGCGGGCGACCTTTCATCGCGGTGAACGTCGGCGCGCTTCCGGAGACTCTGCTCGAGAGCGAGCTCTTCGGGCACGAAAAGGGCGCTTTCACAGGCGCTGCGGAGCGCCGGCTCGGCAGGTTCGAGCTGGCGGACACTGGCACGCTCTTTCTGGACGAGATCGGCGACATCGCGCCGGCAACACAGGTGAAGCTCCTTCGCGTACTCGAAGAGCGCGAAGTGACGCGCGTCGGCGGGACCCTCCCGATCCGGGTGAATGTGCGTGTGGTTGCCGCGACGAATCAGCCTCTGCGCCAGCTCGTGGAGGATGGGCGGTTCCGCTCTGACCTGTACTATCGCCTCAACGTGCTCAGCATCTATCTGCCGCCGTTGCGGGAGCGTCGAGCAGACATCCCGCTACTCGTTCGCCGATTCGTGAAGCAATACTCGGCGCAGCACGATCGTCCATTCCACGGAATTTCCGCGGACGCGATGCAGATCATGTTCGACTATTCGTGGCCGGGCAATGTCCGCCAGTTGAAGAACCTCATCGAGAGCATGGTGGTACTGGCGCCGGGACGAGAGATAACGGCGACTGACATTCCGTCGGAGGTGCGCGAGACTTCGAACCTGCTTCCTATGCGTATCGCGCAGCGGGTAGGTTATGCTCAGGACGGGGCTTCGGGAGCGCCAGGTCGGGAGCTCGAGTTCATCGTACACAGTCTGGTGGAGCTTCGACTTCAGCTGGACGAGCTACGGCGACGCGTGGATGAGAACACGGCTGCGGCACGCGCGAGTAGCGGCGATACCGAAATGAGGATTCTGCCAGCCGGCGTGGATGCGATCGAGCCTTCCATTGGGCCGGCTCCGAACGTGTGGACGATGAAGGCGGGCATGACAATGGCCGAGATCGAACGCGAGGCGATTCAGGCGGCTTTGAGGGAAACCGAGGGGAATCGGCGGCGAGCTGCCGAAATTCTGGGGATTGGTGAACGCACTCTTTACCGAAAATTGCGAGAGTACGACATCCCGGATGAATACGCCACTATTGCCTAAAAGGACAGTTGGCCGCACTTTGTGAGTGCCGCCAAAGGAGCGAACATGTGTCCTCTCTTTGGCGGGACGTGTCTTAGCGGTCATCTGGCAGGGTGGCACGCTGCAGGACGGTCAACAGGCCTCGCGCAGCCAAACCTTAGTTCCTTAATCGTGTGACTACATTTGTGACGCCCGCGCGGCTCGGGGAACAAGCCGAAGAGCTCATCCGTACGCTGCCCGGAGTCGTATCCGTGCGCGTCGTGGACAATGGAGAAGGGTCGATACAGGAGGTACATATCCTGACGACATCCGAAGTCCCGGCCAAGCAGACGGTGCGAAATGTGGAGAGCGCATTGTTCGCCCATCTGGGGCTGCGCATCGATCACAGGCGGGTGTCCATCGCTGCGGTCAGCGAGGCTCCGCCGCCGCAGGTGAAGCAGGCACCGCCGTCGTCCACGCCATCGCCGGCTGTGCCACTGAAAAGTCGTGCCGCTGCCGATACTGAAGTGATGGGTGTCTACACACCGCCTCCGGGGCTGGACGGACCACGCCGCCGGATCTACTTCGAGGATGTGGAAGTTCGCGGGTCCAGGGCGCGCGGTGTGTCGTGCCGTGTATCGCTCATCAAGGATGGAACGTCTTTCATCGGTGAGGCTCGCGGTGTGGATGGCGACAGGGCGAGGCTGGAGTTGGCGGCGCGTGCGGCGTGTCTCGCGATTGGAGACGCTGACGCCAAGGACCGTCAGTTCGGCCTCGAGGGTGTGAGGGTATTCGAGGCATTCGACAGGAAGTTCATCTTCGTGGGTGTTGCGGTGCGTCACGGACGTGAAGTCCGGCTGCTCGCAGGTACGTGCGAAGTGAGTGATAGTGCTGAGACGGCATCTGTGCTTGCCGTGCTTGATGCGACGAACCGGTGGTTAGAGTACGGCGCGTAACAAGGAACGTGACCTGATGCTTACCTCGAGACCAAACCTATAGAAATAAACAGCTAAACCCCCGTTCCCCGATCAAGCGGAGTTGAGACGGTAGGATCGGCAGGAATGAGCGGAGCCAACCTTTGCAGTTTGCACGCGCGAAAGCGACGTGACGAAACGGATGGGAGGTGACGCGAGATGCACCATTTTGCAAGACTAATGGCCGTAATGTTTTCAGGCGGCGGCGCGCAAGACTGGGCTTAGGATCGCGGACGGGGGTCCTCATCATATGAAACAGCAAGTTCGCACGTACATTCTTACCATTGCGCTGCTCAGCGGCGCATCCTTAGCGTTCCTGGTGTGGCTTACGCCTTACGTCGACGTGACGCATTTCCGCGCCGTCGGCACATTGAGCCTCATCGCGTTGGCGACGCATCTCATGGGCCATCGCCTGGCTCGCAGCGCGACGGGATCCGTTTCGTTCGTGCCCTTCGTTGCGAGCGCGATCATCGCGCCAGACTGGTCAACCGTAGCCGGCGTGATCATTGTGCACAGTGTCGTGCAGATCGCTCGTCGTCGGCCATTCATGAAAAACGTGTTCAACGTATGTCAGCATACGCTCGCGATTACGTTCGCGATATTCATATACCGCATGCTCGGTGGCCAGTCGGTTTTGGCAACTCTTTCATTGCAGTATGTCGCGATCGTCGGAACGTTTATCACGTACTCAGTGATCAATACCGTCTCAGTAGGAATGGCAGTTGCGCTAAGTGAGCAACGGCCGTTCCGCGACGTCTGGATAGAGAATAACGTCGGGACTCTCGCGTACGACGTCATCGCGCTCCCCATGATAGCTGGTCTGGCATGGGTCTACGCGCGCTACGGTATGCCAGGAGCCTTTGTCGTCGCTCTCTCATTGCTCGGACTCAGAGAGCTGTATAGTGTGAATCTGCAGTTGGAGAAAGCGAATCAGGAACTCTTAGAGTTGATGGTGGCGGCGATCGAAGCGCGCGATCCGTATACATCTGGTCACTCGCGCCGCGTTTCCGAGCACGCCAAAGTGATCGCCCAAATCATGGGGTTGCGTTCATCTATCGCGAAACGCATTGAAATCGCGGCATTGCTGCACGATGTGGGAAAGATCCACGAAGTCTTCGCACCCATTCTTCTCAAGCCTGGGCGGCTGACCGAAGAAGAAAACGCTGTCATGCAGACGCATCCCATCAAGAGCGAAGAACTCGTGTCGAAGGTCTCACAGCTTCGCGATATCGTTCCGGCTGTTCGACATCACCACGAGAACTGGGACGGTACGGGCTATCCTGATGGGCTCGCTGGTGACCGTATACCGCTCGGCTCACGCATAATCATGTTCGCGGACACGATTGATGCAATGACGTCAGATCGTCCCTATCGCAAGGCGCTGGATGCAACGGCCGTACGAGCTGAACTGATCAAACATCGTAGCCGTCAATTCGATCCAACGATCTGTGACGCTTTGTTGAGCAGTGGACGCTTCGAAGAACTTTTCAAGCATTCCTCGCATCAGTCGCTTCCGCACACGCAGGAAGTTCCCAGGCTTCGTCTCGCGTCGCAATCCTAGGCGTAGTTCGCCAAGGCACGTTGGATCTCAGCGCAGAGCGGAGTGATATCGCGGCGTTGTGAAGCGACATACGACCGCAGCATATCGATAGCCGAGGCTGCATCGCCTATGGCCCGGTAACCCAGGAAGAGCGAATACGCCTCGTAATCCTGAGCGCCTGTATCTCGGAGTGACGCGTGACTCTTCGCGAGATCGTGCACCCACTTTGCGATTTCGTCTGCCGGCGTGCCGCGGTCGAGCTCGAGGCGCAGCTTGACGGCGATTGCACTGTTCCGGAACATGGCGACGGGATCACTCCAGAGCGGTGCACAGCCCGCCGGCTCGAGAAGTTCGTCAGCTTCGCGCCAATTCCGCTCCGAAATGCGCACGCGTGCGATGGCACCACGCAAGGAGTAATGCACCGAACCGCCATAATTTGCGGCGGTTGTCGCATAGTATCGATCAATCCACTCGGACGCGGTTGCAAAATCGGCTGCATCGCAGGAAATCTCGATGCATCGGTGAGCCGCGTCGGCGGCCATGTCCATCACGTGCGATTTCTTCGCTAACTCAAATATGTCCCTGTAAATACGGCAAGCTTCGCCGGGCGCACCGGCGCGCCGAAGCGCTCCGGCGCAGTCCATCATCGGTACCAGCTGATGCACTGGCGATAGGGAGGTCTGCACTATGCCCAGAAGATCCCGCGCAAGGATCGCAGCAGTCGCGGCGTCCCCGCGAATGGCATGGTAGATCATCAGGAGTGAAATCCGATTCGTAGCGCTGACGCTTGGATCGTCGAGATACGGACCAACGGACTTGTGTACCTCGTCCATTCCCTCCAAGTCTCCAACATTGGTCGCGACCTTCAGTGCGATGATCGCGGCTGCAACGCGGTGGGCGGGATTTGCGGCAAGAGAAGAGATGCACTCCTTCGCGAGCCTGAGAGTCTCCCCTTGCTCTCGACTTGAGTAGCGGCGCGCGTTGAGGCTGCAAAGCTCGAGCTCGTCGTGCACGCTCGCGGAGTCGCTGTAACACTGCTCAATCTGGCGGACGTCGGCGACCGACTGACCGAGGGAGAGCCAGTCGCGGGCGGCATGATGTGTGAATGCTAGCGTGCGAAGCGCCAGCGCACGGAGCGGTGGAGCGTCGACCATGGAGAGAATCTCACGACTTCTTCCGATACATTCGTCGAGGCGACCTGCTTCTCGGAGAAGTTCAGTAGACGCGATGCGCGCGGCGGCTGCGCGCTGAGGCTCACCTCCGACGGCCCAGTGTTCTGCACACTCCCAGTAAAGCTCCGCGGATGGGTGGGTCCGCGCTCTCTGTTCGAGTACCTGCGCGGATTCCAGATGAAGCAGGCGGAGTCCATGGGTCGATACGGTTTTGAGGACAGCTAGCCTGACCTCGTTATCAAGGTGCATGATGTCCTTGGCGTCGAGCTGACTTGAACGCTCGGGGCTCGCCAGATGGGTGCGGCCTAGCTCCTCCAAGGCAGAAAAAAGGATGTGTGTGTCGAAGCGGAGCACGTCTCGGAGGATGCTAACGGTTGCCTGACCTCGTAGAATACCGATGGCCTGAAGTACTTGGAGTGCGGGAGCACTGATTGCCGACAGCCGATTCTGTGCGGGTTCGCAAGAGTGCTGAGTTGCCGCGGAGCGTTCGTTGTGCAGTGGTGGGCCTGAAAACCCGCGCGCTAATATTGTCTCTGGTGCGGAACCCGCGTCGACCGCCTCGACCAGTGAAAGAAAATCGAACAGACTGCCGGCGATGGGCCACGCTGCACATTCCTCTTCTCCTCCTACGACGTTCAGCCACAGTGACTGCGGAATTGATTCCGGAAGGGAAGCGAAAAGCTTCCGTGATTCACGATCGATTGTCACTTCTGGCTCAACGAGAATCACTAACGGCTGCTCATCGCAGACTGCCTGAATCAGATCCACCGAAGCGATTTCGATTCCAGATGGACCGCCCGCGCTACCGCGGAACGAGCCTGCTGTCGTAGGCTCCTTCGCCTCAACCTCAAAGCAGCGGGTAAATAATTCGGTGGTCGCCGGTTCGCATCCAGCTGCGCCGGGGAGCGAAATCAGCGTTCGTGCCAGGCGGATCGCAGCACCATACGCAGTGCATGCGTTCTCGACAGTGATCGGTACGCAGGCGATCTCGGCACCAGTACGAGACATCGTCGCGCAATAGTCTGCTCGGAGGGACGCCCAGATTTCTGAGGAAATCATTACACACCTCGCGACCGACGCACCGCTCGTCGGTCTACGCG
>JALYYT010000276.1 GCA_030946285.1 Gemmatimonadota bacterium | reverse complement strand
AGCGGTTCAGCAACCAGATTCAGTACGTCGCCGGTTCCTACGGCGGTCCACCAGATTATGCGGAGCTCGCTCCTGCATACTACGCCAATCTCACGCAGGCACGCGCAAAGGGTTATCAGGGCGAGCTGAGCGCGTCGCTACCAGGTGGTCTGAATGCAACAGCCGCGTACACTCAGACGATTGCCCAGGTGTATGCTGTCCCGCCCGCGTATGGCGGGTCGCAGCATCCCGGTGACGCTCTGCTTCGGCGTCCGAGCCATTCAGCCATGGGAACGATCTTCTACGCTCCGTCCGTTGCGTGGTCGATGGGCGCATCGGCGGATTATGTCGGCAAGCGTCCGGACATGGACTTCTCGCGGTATCCCTCACCGACGCTGACGCTTCCATCCTACGTGAAAGTCGGAGTTTCAGGAAGCGTGCGAATTTTCACCTCGGCGGGGACGAGCGTCGCCCTTGTCGGCCGTGTGGACAATGCGCTCGACAGGCACTACGCCGACGTTTACAACTTTCCGGCACCCGGTCGCGCTGTATTCATCGGCGCGCGACTCTCAGCGGTGCGGTGACGGCGCCAGAGTAGATTTCGACGATGCCCCTCGTCGTTACGCAGGCTATCGTCCTGCACGCGTTCGACTACCTGGAGACGTCACGCGTGATACGGCTTGCGACGCGCGAAGCGGGAGTACAATCGGTCATCGCGAAGGGTGCGCGCCGGACGCGGGGTCGTGTGGGAACCGGGGTAGACCTGTTCGCCGAGGGCGAGGCGCAGCTGTACATGAAGCCGACCCGCGATCTTCATACGCTGGCATCGTTCGATGTCACGTCCTCCCGTTCGGGTCTGGCGCTGGAAATGCCTCGCTTCACCGCTGCGTCTGCGCTCGCGGAGCTTACGCTCCGCGTAGCGGGTGATGAGTCGAGCGCTGCGATGTTCGACATTCTCTCGAACGTCCTGGACAGACTCGCGCTGGCTTCATCCGAGACCGTCGTGGGCGAGGCGCTCTCCGGTGCGTGGAAGATCGTAGCGGAGGTCGGGTTCGCTCCAGCGCTGGACGAGTGCGCCGCGTGTCACGCGAATCTCGAACGCGACGCGAGCGTCGCATTCTCGCATCCCGCGGGCGGGGCATTGTGCGAGTCGTGTGCCCGTCGCGCTGCGGTATCGCGACGGCTCCCGGCGGACGCACGTACCATCCTGCGCGGCTGGCTGGAAAATGCGAGCGGTACTGATCGGGGTATGGTACTGTCGGCGCTCGACGCGCGAGCGCACCAGCGGCTGCTGCGCGAATTCGTGCGCGAGCACGTAGCCGGGGAGGAGCGTGCAATGCGCGCGTACACGGCGTGGGAGACCGATTTCGGAGCAATCCCGGCGCGGAGCGCCTGAACACTCGCAGGCACTCGCAGGAACTCGCGCCGGGTCGCTGAGTCGCACTTCGGGCGCGCGTTTCGCGCTGGCGCGACATCTGCATCACGTCTGTGTCGCCGAGGGTTTCGGTAACGTTACCATTGCCGGGGCGTCACTCTCGACACTCGTCGCCCATGAGGCGGCAGGAACTCCCGCAGGCGGGGGGTGTCTGCAATTGTGCGGCGACGATGCGACGTGCGTGGATTGGAGGAAACGTTCGATTCAAGTTCCTCTGGCGGTAATGGTCCCCCCGCCGTATCTTCGCGTTCGAGGACCGCAGGAAGACATCGAACAATCGTTCAGGAGCCGTACTAGAAAAAACTTTCTCGTCAGCATGGAGTTTAAAAATGAAGTTGCGTTGGGCGGCACTCATCGGGGTGCTTGCGTCCAGCGCGCTCGCGCCACGATCCGCGACAGCCCAGTCAAGTATTCCAGGGGTTGGACGAGATCGGGGTTCTGATTCGGAGCTCGGGCAGAATTCGCCCAATCCTTTCGTCTCGGAGACGCGGATTCCGTTCATGGTTGGGGATTATCCAGCCTGCACCGATCCGGGTCGCACGTACCGGATATCCTTGCGGGTCTACAACATATTGTCTCAGCTGGTAGCCGTACCCGTACTGCAAGGTGGAGCCGGGAGCGTCGCTGGAGGGGCGCCGTTGGAAAGCTTGGAAATGTCGTGTGGCCAGTACAGCGGATACTGGGACGCGAAGAACTCGAGAACAGGGCAGGACGCGCCGCCTGGTATCTATCTCTACCGACTCGAGATAGACGGTCGGCCGGTGACCAAGAAGATGATTCGTGGGAGATAGGGGCGCTCGGATAAACCGGGGGCCCCTGTTTCGTCAGGGGCGCGGACCCGACGGCTCCACGCGATACACCCGTCCGTCAGCGAGCGTGGCGATGCTTCCCAGCGTGGCGATGTCCCCCTGCCAGTCCAGTGTCACCCCCGCGTGAATGCGCGCCAGGGCCATCGCAGCGTCCAGAAAATGGGCTCGGCCGATTTCCTCCTCGCCGCACAGTGCTCGCCATTGGGGCGCGGCCGCTCGATCGCGGGCAGTTTCCATGACCGAAATTACGTCCTCCATGGCGAACCGTGACAGCTGCCCGTTGGCCTCGGAATATTAGTACTGGCGCGATATGCGCTTCCGTGCAAGTGTGTACCATGGCGAGCGACCAGCCCGACGTATCCTCATTGGTAACGGTGCTGCGACGTCATTTCGAACAGGACGCCACGCGGGACGAAGTTCGCGTTTCCGTTCGTGACGCGTGCCAGGCAATGCACGAGTCGGGCGTTCCTCCCCAGACCATGCTGGTGTCGCTCAAATCGGCGGTTCAAGCCGCGGCGCAGGACGCGCATCGTCCTGTGGCGCGGGACGCACTTCGGAATCTCATATCCGAGCTGACTCCCTGGATGATCGAAGTCTGCTTCGATCCTCAGCCGCGCGGACGCCTGTAGTCGGACCGTCATGCCGAAAAGGCCGTGGGCTGCCTTCCATTGACCACGCTATGAGTAGTTAAGTGCCGATCTGGCAGGCGAACGGGGCATCCGGATTGCACATTCCACTTACATGATCAATCAGGACAAACTCACGGTGAAGTCGGCCGAAGCGCTTAACGACGCGGTAACGCGCGCTCGCCAGGCCGGCAATCCGCTCGTATACGATCTCCACCTGCTTCTCGCACTGCTCGATCAGGACGAGAGCATCGTCGTACCAGTGCTCCAGAAAGTGGGCGTGAGCGTTGCGGCGCTGCGCCAGAGCGCCGAAGGTGAAGCGGGGCGTTATCCGAAACAGAGCGACGCTCAGCCGTCGCTGTCGCGCGAGCTCAACCAGGTTCTCGATCGCGCCGAAGCGCTCGCGACGGAGCTGGGCGACGAATACGTATCGACCGAGCACCTTCTGCTCGCGCTGGCAGATGTGAAAGGCTCCGAAAGCCGGACTCTTCTGCAGACAGCGGGCGCCAGCTTCGCAAGTCTGAGCGACGCGCTGAAAGCTGTGCGCGGCACGCACCGCGTCACGGATCAGACGCCGGAGAACCAGTACCAGGCGCTGCAGAAGTACACGCGCGATCTGACCGACGCCGCGCGGAAGGGCAAGCTCGATCCGGTCATCGGCCGCGACGAAGAGATAAGACGAGTGGTGCAGGTG
>JALYYT010000202.1 GCA_030946285.1 Gemmatimonadota bacterium | reverse complement strand
TTCCAGGGTTTGCGTACCTCGGCGACCTGGATCCCGCGCTGGTGCTTCCTCGGAGAAGTGTTCCGCGAGTGCGCGTTCCTGCTGGATCCGTCGCCATCGCCGGTGAGCAGACGGCGGTGTATCCTCTTCCGACGGCTGGTGGGTGGCACCTGATCGGATCAACCGACGCGATCGTGTTCGACGCCTCACGAACCGACGCTGCGCTCATTCGTGCAGGCGATACCGTGCGATTCGTTCCTGTGCGCGCGTGGTCACGGTAATCGCCGCGCCGCCATTCGCAACTATCCAGGATCTTGGCCGTCCCGGATTTCGCGATATTGGCGTTCCTCCGTCAGGTCTCGCGGATCGTGATTCGGGAATCTTCCTCAATAATCTGCTTGGGAACGAGAATGGATCCGCAATGCTGGAATGGGCTGTAGCAGGCGGCAGGTTGAGCTTCGAAACCGACGCTGTCGTCGCCGTTGGTGGAGCGCAGGCGGTGTGCACTCTCGATGGGAAGGCGCTTGTTCCGTGGCTTACCGTGGAGGTTGCATCCGGTACAGAGCTGGTTGTCGAGCGCATAGTACGCGGCAGGTTTCTTCTCATTGCCGTGCGCGGCGGTTTCGACGTTGCCAGAGTTCTCGGCAGTCGCTCCACACTGGTCAGCGCAGGAATTGGTGGACACGAAGGACGTCGACTGAGAACAGGTGATCGACTCCCGATTGGTGACGAACGTGCAGCCGCGACGAGCGTTGCCGTGCCACCGATGTTCCAGGGTGATGCACCAATTCCAGTCATGCGTGGACCGCAGACCGGTCTGTTCGACGAAAATGCGTGGAGCACGCTTCTCGGCGGACCGTTCGTTGTGTCGCGTGCGTCGGACCGGAGCGGGTACCGGCTGGATGGGCCGCAGATGCATCACCGCGGAAGCGTCTCGCTCCCTTCCGAGCCTGCGTGCGTGGGGGCGATCCAGGTGCCCGACGGTGGATCGCCGATAGTGATAATGCACGACGGCCCGACTGTTGGAGGTTACCCGAAGATCGCCGTGATCAGGTCTGCCGCACTGTCACGCTTCTCACAGCTGGCTCCGGGTGATCCGGTGCGATTCGTTCTCGACGAGCCCTGAGCGGGCTCCCGGACTACGCGGCCATCGCCGTTTCCACATTCCTGCTCGGCTTTCTGGGGTCTCTGATTCCCATGCCGATGAAAAGTCCGACCAAAACCAGCAGCGATGAAACCCAGAACGGAATCGAATGTCCGTACCGGTCGTAGGTGAAGCCGGCGAAGATCGGCACTATCACGCGAGCGAGCCCGCCGAAGGTCTGCTGTACACCCATGTACAGACCGCGCTCGTTGCGGTTGATCACGCGCGACAGCATTGAAGTGACGCACGGAAACGTGAACGCCGTGCCAAGCGGGATGAGTGTCACTGCGAGATACAGCGTGACGTACGTCGGCATGATCGGGAATGCCGCGAGGCCCAGCGCGAGCATCACCAGCCCGATGCGCGACAGTTTCACCTCGCCCCACTTGTCGACTGCCTTGCCGAGTATGCCGGCGCGCGTGATGACGGAGATCGTGCCCATGAATGTGAAAATCACCCAGATACGATCTGCGGTGACACCGAACTTGTCAGCGAGGAACAGCGCGAGTATCGCTGTGATTCCCTGGAACGCGCCGATGCCGATTGCATAAACCCAGATCAGCCGCGAAGCCGGGTCCTTTGCGTGGGTGAAGACGTGCTTGATGGCCGCGAGTGAAGCGCCGGCCTTGCGCGGAACGCGCTTGGCTTCCACCATGTCGCGTGATTCCGAAAGGAAGCGAGCGGCAAACGCGATGTTCAGCAGGCAGAGTCCGGCAGCGATGAGTCCCGGTCCGTGCACGTTCATGATCTTGAGCGCGAACGATCCTACCGGTGGACCGAGCGCTACACCGACGTTGGTCGCCGCCGAGATCCATCCAAGTGCCTTCGCACGCTCCTCCGGCTCGACCGCATCGGCCACGTAAGCCTGGACGACTCCGGTGGTGCCACCACCTGCTCCCTGAACGATACGCGACAGCAACAGAAGCCAGAGCGTTGTCGCGTACGCGAAGACGACATACGCGATCGCGGCAGCGAACAGCCCGATCAGAAGAGCGGGACGCCGGCCGTAATGGTCCGACACGCGTCCCCAGAACGGCGCGCTCAGGAGCTGGGCGGCCGTGAACGACGACATCAGCAGCGCGACCATGAGTGCGCTGGCGCCGAGTGTGCGCGCGTAGAACGGCATCAGCGGCAGGATCATGAGCAATCCCACCATATCCACGAACGCCGTTATGATCAGCGCCGTCAGCCTGCCCAGTGCCTTGCTTCGTGCCACTACGCTCTCACGGAGCGAAATGCGACGCGCAGTTTCCCGAAAGCGGCTACGCGTGCCGCGTCGATATGTGGTCCGTTAAGCGGTTTCCGGTCACTGTGCATCCGGAAAGAATTTAGTGCGTGATCCCTCCGGCAGGGGCGACCACCAGGCGAGCCGGCGTAGGCT
>JALYYT010000192.1 GCA_030946285.1 Gemmatimonadota bacterium | reverse complement strand
GTTGGGGGAGGCACCGGAGCAGCCAGATAGAACTCGTACGCGCTGTCCACCGAATCGAAGTCGAGCAACCTACCTTCGTGCAAAACACAAGCGCGTTCGCAGTAGGTCTTCACAATGTGCGGGTCATGCGATACGAGGATGAATGAGCGATCCTTGCGCTTTTCGAAGAGCTCGACATGGCAACGGTGGCCGAAGCGGGCGTCGCCCACCGATAGCCCCTCGTCAATCAGGAAGCAATCAAACTCAATGGCCATGGACAAAGCAAAGGCCAGACGCATGGTCATGCCGGCCGAATAGTGCATCACTGGCTCGCGCAGATACAGGCCGAGCTCGGTGAAATCCTCGACGAATGGGACCAACGGCTTCCAGTCGACGCCATACACGCGGCAGACAAACTTCAGGTTGTCGATTCCGGTGAGGTTCGCTTGGAACGCGCCGGTGAACGCCAGCGGCCAGCTAACGCTCATGTCGCGACGGATCCGACCGGATGTCGGCCGCTCGGCGCCGCTCAACAGGCGGACCAGCGTCGACTTCCCGGCGCCGTTGCGGCCAAGGATGCCGACGTTACGTCCCTTCGCAAGCGTAAGGTTCACGCGGTCGAGAACCGTGCGCTGGCCGAACCGCGTTCCGTACGACTTGGAGACATTCTCGATCGAGATCACCGGATCTCCGCGCGCCGACCGGCGTCTTGCACGAGGAAGAGGCCAACGAACGTCAGCACGAGACAAAAGGTCGCCATGTATGCGAGGTCGTAGTGCGTATGAACGGCGCTACCGAAATATCCTTCCCGGACCATCTCTACGCCGTGAACCATCGGCAGCAACAGCACGACTTCTTGACCACCCGGCGGCAACCACTCGACCATGAACGCTGCGCCGGATAGCGGAAACAACAGATACGAAACAGGGTGCCAGAGACGTTCGACGATCTCCGAGTAAGCGGTTGCCGCACCGATCGTGAGCGACAGCGAGGCTCCAAACCAGGCCAGCATCCCCCACCCTTGTAGGACCCGGAGCAGATCTTCCGGCGGCTTAATCCATCCGCCAGCGGTAAAGAACACAGCTAGGATGATGAACGAGGCCGTTGCCCCCGCGAGCTCGAGAATGATCCGCGTAAGAAAGACATCGATTACGCGGACATTGCGGTGATAGAGCAGGTTGAAGTTCTGCTGGATCGAGCTGTTCACACGCGATACGGAGTTGCGCCACATCAGCACCGACGAATAGCCGGTGATGGCAAACGCGATGATGGGAAGGCCCGAGCCGTGGCTTAACCCGGCGGCCGACCAAAGCGCTGCCACGCCCAAAGTGAACATCATCGGTTCACCCACTAGCCACAGCACGCCGACGTTGTGCCGACCGTAGCGGGTGATGACCTCGCGCATGAGCAAGGCTCGAATTACCCGTCCCTGTATAGCAAGCGAGTTCATAAAGCCGGTGTCTCGGCCCGGAACCGCCCCGGACCGTGTCATTCCGTGTGCTCCCTGACGCTTGAGACCACCAAGCTCAGGACACCCCAAACTAGCAAACCGAGCAGGAATACCATTGCGACCATTCGCAGCCTCTTCGGCTCGATTGCCTTGTCCGGCAGATTGGGTTGCACGAGCGTCTCGAGGTAGAGTTGCTGACGCTGCGCCTCATTGCGGGCCGTCTCCAGCGCCGCGAGCGATGTCGCCAGCTGGCGCTCGGCGAACGTCTTTTCGAGCTGCAGCCGGTCGAAGCCCGACGCCTGCGAGGTGAACGAGCCGCTCTGCCCGGCGACCCTGGCGTTCTGGCTGGCGATGGCGCCGCGCAGCAGTTCGGCACGGCTGGTGAGCGTTGCGATCTGCGGATTGTTCGGCGAGACCTGACGCAGCTGCGCGAGCTGGGCCTGCGTCGCCAGCAGCTCGTCCTGGATGCGGGCCACGCCCTGAAGCTGCAGTGCCGCCTGCCGGTCGGGGTCGAATACCGACTGCTTGCTGCGAAAGCCCGAGAGCGCGAGCGACGCATCCTTGGCCCGATCCTCCGACGCCTTCACTTCCCGCTCGGCCACGCTGA
>JALYYT010000131.1 GCA_030946285.1 Gemmatimonadota bacterium | reverse complement strand
AACCGACGAACGCGAACATCCCATTGCGAACGGCGAACGCCTGCGCGGCGGGACGCGAATCATCGACGGTGTAGATGTGCGCGTTGGTGACGATGAGGTCTGCCGGAGCGTTGGTAACGCCCTGCGCGCCAAGCGCGGAAGCAGCTATCGAGAATATTATCGCGAGCGCGGCGCGCTTCGCTTCTGTCCTGAAAAGTTTCACGATTCTCTTTGACAGTGGGTGATCGAGAGCCAATCGGTAGAGTACGTTGCGACCGTCGCCGACACGCTCGACCATGCCTTCGGATTCGAGACGGATCAGTGCTTCGCGTACAGCAGGTCTGCTGATGTCGGTCTGAGCGGCAATGCGTGGCGGCGCGTGCTCACCGCCTTCGACGAGGACGCGCATGACCCTGACGGAAGCCTGCGTCCCGAAAATCCTGTCGAGCGCCTGACGCTTCTTCGCGGCCATCGCTACGCTGCCCTGAACCGCTTCACTCGGCCTCCAGTGGTGCAGCCACCGCAAGCATCCCGTCAGCACCGCGCACGACGGTGGCGGCGCTTCCGACCGTCAGTCCGGACGGGAGTGAAAGGGTTTGCCCGTTCGCATCCATGATCGTGCAGTCGTCGCCGCGCATCTTTAGAATCTCCGCGGCTGTACCCACTGCGGCAAGCCTTCCAGCCCCGATTCCAAGCGCTGTGGCCCATGGCCGCGACGGATTATGCGTGCGGGGCCGGATATTTGTGACGATCAGGGAAAGACCGCCGGCGTTCAGGCTGCCTGTTTCCGGTCGGCGTGAAGACTGGCGATCGCTGCAACGCCCAGGATCGCGACGATTACGCCAAGAGAACCCAGGGTCGGGATTTCGAACCAGCCGGCGGCGAGCATCTTGGCACCCACGAACACGAGAATGAAGGCCAGCCCGATCGTGAGGTAACGCATCTTCCCGACCGCACCCGCGAGCAGGAAGTACAGCGAGCGGAGTCCGAGTATGGCCGCAACGTTGGACGTGTAGACGAGAAACGGGTCGCGCGTGACGGCGAACACCGCCGGAATGCTGTCGACGGCAAAGATCAGATCCATCGTCTCGATCAGGATCAGGACGACAAACAGCGGTGTCGCCATGGTGCGCTGGACACCGTTCGCATCCCTGGAGCGAGTGAAGAAGTTCTGCCCGTCGTAGCTGTCGCATACCGGCACTATCTTCCGGACGAATCGCAGAACGGGGTTGCTGCCCGGATCCACGTGCTTGTCGCCTCCGAAGCCCATCCTCAAGCCGGTGATCACGAGAAAGACGCCGAAGACGTACGTGATCCATTCGAACCGGCTGAAAAGTGCAGCGCCCGCGGCGATCATGAGGCCGCGCATGACTAGTGCGCCCAGTATTCCCCAGAACAGCACTCGGTGCTGGAGATCCTCCCTTATGTCGAAGTAGGAGAAGATGAGCACCATGACGAAGATGTTGTCCACCGAGAGCGAGTACTCCACGAGATAACCCGTGATGAATTGCACTCCGGCGACATGTCCGTCGAAATAGAATATTCCGGCCGCGAACAGCAGCGCGAGGGTGACCCATACCGCGCTGCGTACTCCTGCCTCGCGCACCGTGAGCTTCTTGTTGCTGCTGCCGAGTCCCAGGTCAATGGCAAGCGCAACGAGGACGACCGCGTTGAACGCGATCCATGGTACAAGCGGAGAGTGAATCATCTCCGCAAGCAACGGTCAGCCCCTACCTCCGCTCCATTGCATCGCGAACGTCGAGCAGAATTTCGAAGTAGAGCTGCTCTCTCCTGTAGGCGAAATCGAGGGTCGCCATCTGGGAGGCATCTTCAGAAACCTTGGCGCGCTCGAAGGCTTCGCGATACATCTCGTCGAGGTTGGCAAGAATTCTGTCGCGGGGACGGGACATTGGGCGATAGGAGGGTTGCGACGGCTGGTCTCCCATGGTCGCGATCCGGTCCAGGATCGTCGTGGGGTCACGTCCGTCAAAGAGGAATTTCTGGGCTGCCCCAAGGGCGAGCCGACGGGGGTCGATTGGGTTCGTCAACCCTACTAATGTAACGTGTAGAGATAGGCCGCGATGTCGCGTGCTTCCCCGTCGGAAACACCCAGATTCGGCATCGCATTGCCCGGAACCATCGACTGCGGCATCACGATCCAGCGCACCAGCTCGTCGGGGGTATTGGGCACGACGCCGGCCACGATGCTCCGGTCGGCGATTCCAGCCAGGTTCGGTCCGACTGTCCCTCCCGCGGACCGGATTCCCGGGATCATGTGACAGGAACCGCAGCCAAAGTGCTCGATCGCGACCTTGCCCCGATGCGGATCTCCATCCAGTACTCGCTGGTTGGATGGTCGCTGGACCTTGCACCCGGTGACGAACGACAGAACCAGCACCGAGGCAATGGCGGCGAGCGTTGTGAGAGTGGCGCCGGTGGCTTGCCGGGCGCCGCGCGCGCGCGGTGCCTGCGACGTGCGCGGCGCGTCGAACAGTCGATGCACAATCACGAGAATACCCGCGAGGTAGAAGAGTCCGGCCGGGATCCACATGGTGAGACCGGCGAGCTGCTGGTCCTCGAGCGCCGTGAGATGCCACAGCGCGGCGCCGGCGCTCTGGCCGTAGTACCAGGGCGTGCCCGAAAAGGTGAGCAGCGCACCGAGGGCGCCGCTCTGGAATAGCGTTCCGATCATCACCGTGAGCGCCGCTGCAGTTCCGCGTCCGTCGCGGAGCGGGCGCAGACCGACCCACCAGACGAGCGCCGAAGTCAGATAGAAGCTCGCGTGCTCGAGCGCGTGCAGCCAGTCGTTTTCAAGCGCCGCTGAGTAGGCCGATGGAATGTGCCAGCCCCAGAGCGCGATTGTGTGAAGCATCCAGACGACTACCGGTAACACAAGTATGCCTCCGGCGCGCTTCATTCCGGAGGAATTCCACACTCGAGCCCCCGAAATGCGTACGCCGTGTGGCAGCGACCAGATCAGCGGAACGAGCGGCCTCCCCAGAACCGCGAGTGGTGCAGCGACTGTAATCAGCAGCACGTGCTGCAGCATGTGCGCCGAGAACAGCGTGTCCGCGATCGCGTCGAGCGGCGAACACAGTGCGATGAGCAGCACCATGATTCCGGCGTAAAAAGCGACGACGTTGCCGGTCGTGACGACGTGCTCCCTTCCCGCCCGGTTCCAGATACGACGAACGCCGACGCCGTACATCAGCGCGACAATGATGATTGACGGCAGCGTTGCACCATCGCCGCCCCAGCGAGACCACATTCCCGTGGGTGTCACCAGACCGCCGTCCGCGGCGTGGAGCAGCAAGCTCACTGGAAGGATCGCGCTCGACATCACACCCGTGGCACCAGATAGAGAGTGCTGAACACGACGAGCCAGACGACATCCACGAAATGCCAATAAAGTATCGCGTTGGAAACAGCAGACCGCTTCACGGAATCGAAGTGACCCGCGAACGCGCGCAGCAGCACATAGATCAGCATGAGCGCGCCGAGGGCAACGTGTGCGCCGTGAAGCCCGGTGATCAGATAGAAGAACGAGCTGTAGGCGTCCGTCTGCTGATGGAAGTCGAGCGTGGTGTACTCGTGAAGCTGCAGACCGAGGAAGACCAGGCCCAGGGCAACCGTGACCGCGAGCCAGAGGCGTAGTCCGGTCTGATTTCCGCGCTTGATGGACCGGTCTGCGAGAATCGCGGAGCCACTGCTCAGGACCAGGATCACGGTGTTCGGAGCCGTGATCCTGATGCTCGGTATGAGCGGAGGCCACGTAGCCGACAGCCCGCCGACGTAGAAATACGAAGCGAGGAGGTATGCGAACAGCGCTGCTTCGGTGCAGATGAACAGCACCATTCCCCACCACGAGAGATCCTTCCGGTCCAGGTAGCCGATGCCTGCGGGAACGATCGCCTTCTCGGGAGCGGTCATCGGCGCGCCTCCACGCGATCGGGCCAGAACCACCCACCGACGGATATCGCGGCGCCGACGCCGGCAACAATGCTCACGCTCGTGACGTCGAGCAGCGACGAGTAGCACATGATCGAGAGTGACAGCGCCAGCAGCAGCGGCCAGATCGAATCCTCGGCCATGTGCAGTATCGCTTCCGGTCGCGCGTCCATCATTGTAGTCGCGAGCGTCTCGCGCCCTTCAGTCAGAGTGCGAGACGGGTCGTCGGCGCCGCCGTGGATATCCTCGTCGAGCTGATCCCAGAGTGGATCCGGACTGGACACTACCGGAATCACCTCGAAGTTGTACACCGGCGGTGGCGACGGTATGGACCATTCGAGCGTGCTTGCGCTCCACGGATTGGGGCCGGACTTCACCCCGTGGCGCCTGCTGTGAATGATATTGACGATGAAGACGAACACACCGAGGGCGAATACGTACGCGCCGATTGTCGCTAGCAGATTGACCGTATCGAGTCCCATTCCCTCGTAGAACGTGTACACGCGTCGCGGCATTCCCAGTATGCCGGCGATGTGCATGGGAAAGAATCCAACGTTGAAGCCGATGAACATCAGCCAGAAGTTCCACTTGCCAACGTGCTCATCCATTAGTCGTCCCGTGAACTTCGGGAACCAGTAGTACATACCGGCGACCACGGGGAAAAGATTGGCACCGATGAGCACGTAGTGCAGGTGCGCGACCACAAAATACGTGTCGTGAACCTGCCAGTCGAAGGGAACGATGCCGGTGATAACGCCGCTCAATCCGCCGATGACGAAGATCACGATGAAGCCGAGCGCGAACATGTAGCTTGTGGTGTACCACGGCTTGCCACTCCACGCGGTCAGCAACCATGCAGTCACCGAGACACCGCTTGGAATGACTATGATCATGCTGGCGGCGCTGAAGAAGCCCATCCCGACCGTCGGCAAGCCGCCGGTCGCGAACATGTGGTGAGCCCAGACACCGAAGCCGATGATGCCGATCGCCACCGTTGACATGGCGACGAAATGGAAACCGGCGAGCCGACGGCGCGTGAATACCGGGATGGTGGTCGAGATAATACCGAATCCCGGCAGCACGACGACGTACACCCACGGGTGGCCGAACGCCCAGAAAAGATGCTGCCAGAGCAGCGTGCTCCCGCCACCGGTGACGTCGTAGAAATGCGTACCCAGCCGCCGATCCAGTTCGAGCATGAGACACGCGGCGGTGAGTGCTGGCAGCGAAAAGACGATGACCCACGACGTGGTGAGCGTGCTCCAGAGGTAGATAGGCATCCTGCCGATCGTCATGCCGGGCGCGCGCATGCGCAGGATACTGACGATGAAATTGATGGCGCCCACCGTCGTCGAGATCGAGAGGAAGATCAGGGCGATGCAATAGAAATCGATGTTGATGCCCGGATCGAACGGCCGCGACGTGAGTGGCACGTAGTTGAACCATCCGCCGTTCGGAGCTGCGCCCACGAGGAAGCTCGAGTACAGGAATATTCCCGCGAACAGGAAGATCCAGTAGCTGAAGGCGTTCAGCCGCGGAAAGGCCATATCGCGCGATCCGACGAGCAGCGGGACGAGAAAGTTGCTGAAGCCCGACAGAACCGGCGCCGCGTACAGGAACATCATCGTCGTGCCGTGCATGGTAAAGAGCTGGTTGTACGCTTCGGGCGACAGGAAGTGCTCGCCGGGACGTGTAAGCTGCGCACGCATCAGGGACGCTTCGATACCGCCAAGACAGAGAAAGATGATCGCCGTGACGAGGTATCTCTTTCCGATCGTCTTGTGATCCACCGTCGTCAGGGTCCCGACGAAATTGTGCGGCGATTCCCAGATCCTGTCGAGTCTCTGTGCGAGTGGCGCGGAAGCTCCCATTGCGTCTCCTACTTCAGTCCTTCGAGGTAAGCCACCACAGCCTGCAACTGCTCACCGGACAGCATCACCTGCGGCATGCGTATCCCCGGCTTGATGTGCTGTGCTCCTACGACCCAGCCTGCGAGGAAGCCGCGCGTGTTCGGCAGCATACCTGCTCCGATCGTGAGTCGGCTTGCGAAGTGCGTGAGGTCGGGTCCGACCTTGCCACCAGCCCCGTTTCCATTCACCGAATGACAGTACGCGCAACCCCCGTCCTGAAAGGCGCGCCGTCCTTCGACCGCTGCGGGACTTCCCGGCGGTGACGCCGGCATTGCCTGCGCGGACGCCCAGCGTGAAAATTCCGCACCCGGCATCGACACCACCGTGAAGTCCATGTGTGCGTGCTGCTGCCCGCAGAATTCGGCGCATTCACCGCGATACTGGCCCGCACTGTCCGCTTCAATCCAGAACGTGTTCACGCGCCCCGGAATCATGTCCAGCTTTCCGTGGAGCTGCGGAACCCAGAACGAGTGGATCACATCGGACGAGAGCAGTGACACCTTCATCTTCGTTCCAGAAGGTATGTAGATCTCGTTCGCAGTCTGGATATGCAGCTTGGGATACCGCACTTCCCACCACCACTGATGACCGATGACTTCGATGTCGGCCGTACTGTTCTGGTTGACCTCCCAGATCCCGATGTCCTTCATGGAAAAGAGGTACACAGCGAACAGAATGAGAGCGGGTATCGCGGCTCCCACGATCAGAATGAACATGTGCTCGCCGGCATGATATCGAGGCTCGGCAAGAGCGTCTTCGCGTCGTCCCCACGGAAGCGGGATCAGCAGCGCGAGCAGTACGAGCACCAGCACGATCAGCGCGATTACGACGAGAACCCATCCGAGCGTCGCGAGATGCGCGGCCGCGATTCCTCGCGGGTTGAAGATGTTCGGAATTCCTCCGGGCAGCTCGCTCATGGTCCGTTGGTCTTGGGGATGGTCACGAAGTGCGAATTCGTGTGGCTCGTATGTCCCCCGGGCCACGGTTCACCGCGAGTCTGCGATATCGCCCACGCGTATGCGGCGACACGGCGGACCTGATCGGAATTCAGGTTCGACCGAATGCCGCGCGGCGGCATTCCGATGCTCGAACGCGTGACTGCTTCAGGAACTCCGTTCATGATCAGCGAGTCCACGCCGCCCCATCCTCCGGGACTCGAGACCGGGACGAGCAGGATTGCGTTCGTTATCGCCGAGCCGCGCTGCTGGACTCCCGTCGCCTCCTGTCCATGGCAGAGATAGCAGCCGCCTTCATGATGGTATACCTCATCACCGTCTGCGATCATCTGGACGGTCATGCCTTCCGGCAGTGTCGGGAGCGTATCTGGCTGAACGTCGTCATCATGATCCAGAACGCTCGCCGTAGTGAGCTTGTTCCGGCCCTGATTTGGAATGGTGACGATGCGCGCCTGGTTGCCGAAAGCGTAGAACGCGGGATCCTGTCGCGGGCCGCCGGTTCGTGCCAGGGAAACGAGCATCCCGATGGCAACGACGATCAGCGCGAATACGAAGACTTTTGCGAGCGTCATTTCGCACTCCCCATCTGTGCTGAGTCCGGAAGTCGGCCCGCCGCCGCACTCCCCAGCTTGAACACCAGCAGCTCGTCTCCTCGCGGACTGTCTATCACCCAGTTGCCCCCAGCCGCGACCGCAACGTATTGCTGTCCTCCGATCGCGAAGGTCACTGCCGGAGCATTGACGCCGGCATTCGCCGAGTACTGCCACAACTGCTTTCCGGTCCGTGCGTCGAACGCGATGAACCGCTTATCCGACGTGCCGGCGAACACGAGCCCGCCGGCCGTTGCCAGCGCACCACCGACCATGGGCTTGTCAAAATCCGCGTGCCATGCGATCTGGCCGGTGTTCACGTCAATCGCGGAAAGATTACCACCCGGTTTTGCCGTCGAAGGATAGTAGGCGCCGCCCACCCACCACGCGCCGGGATCCAGATCTTCGTGCCGTACCTTGTACTCGATCGCCATGTCGAGACCGAGCACGTATGCAAAGCCCGTCTGCGGCGAGTATGCCGCCGGTGACCACTCCGATCCACCGAACGCGCCGGCCTTCTGTCTGATCCCCTGCGGCAACGGCTGAGTGAACATATTCGTGTGCGGCGTGAACTCCTGTGACTTGCGAATCGGCGTTCCGTCGCGACGGTTGACTATGTAGAACCATCCCGTCTTGCTCGCTTCACCAGCCGCCGGCACGATCTGGCCCTTTGCATCCTTCGTGTCGAAGAGGATCGGCGGACTCGCGGCATCGAAGTCCCACACATCGTGCGACACCTCCTGCATGTGCCAGCGTATCATGCCCGTCCGGATGTCGAGTCCCACGATGCTGTTCGCGTAGAGGTTGTCTCCTGGCCGCCGGCTTCCATCAACATCGGGCGACGGATTGCCCGTCGAGAAGATGAGCGTATGCGATGCAGTGTCGTACGCGGGCGTCTGCCACATGGGTCCACCGCCGGTCTTCCAAGCGTCCGGATAGGTGGCTGAATCGCGTTTTTCCTTCGCGATGTCACGATTGAACGACGTGCCGAACGGATCGGTCTGTGCCCACTTCCCCCACCAACCGCCTTCGGCTGGCGACGGGATGGTGTACCAGCGCCAGAGCAGCGCACCGGTCGCGGGATCGAATGCACTGACGTAGCCGCGAATGCCGTACTCACCGCCGCTGATGCCGATGATGATCTTGCCATCAGCTGCGAGAGGTGCTGCTGTGAGGCTGTAGCCGTGCGTATTGTCGCCCACGCGCACGTTCCACACCGACTTTCCGGTTTTCGCATCGAGCGCCACGAGACGCGCATCGAGAGTCGCGACGTAGACTCGCCCTCCATAAACCGCTGCGCCGCGATTGACGCTCGCGCAGCAGATGATCGTACGACCTGTCGTCTCAACATGCTCCCACAGCTTTCTTCCCGTTGCTGCGTCGAGTGCCACCGTGTGACCGAGTGGCGTGGTGATGTACATCACCCCATCACTGATGACCGGTGACGTTTCGAAGCTCTTGAAGATGCCCGTGTTGTATTTCCAGGCGAGTTGGAGATTCGAGACGTTTCCGGTATTGATCGCCGTCAACGGCGAGAACCTGTCGTTGGTGTAATCACGTCCGAATGATGGCCATTCCGAGCTATTGGCCATGCCGGCCGACATCGTCGCGGCGGCAGCAGTCGCATCGAATGGCGACAGTGATGCCGGTCCGTGCCTCGAATCGCATGCAGCCAGGGGAATGGATATCGCCGCGGCAAACGCGAGACCCGCGAGACCCGCGAGACACGCGATTCGCGTATCCCGAACGAAATCGGCTTTCCGTATCACGGCAGTCTCGACTTTACAGGTGCCGGCTTTGGCGCTGTGCCCGTCGGTGCAGCTGTGCTTTCCAATGCGTCGTGCGATGCATGTCCGCCGGGCCATGGCTCACCCTTTACAGCGCTGATGGCCCATACATACGCCGCGATGCGCTTTATCTCCCCCGCCGTGAGGTTGCTGCGCGCGCCGCGTGGCGGCATCGCGATCGGGCTTCGGGTGTACCCGTCTGGAAGACCCGCTGTAATGAGTGAGTCTATCTGACGCCAATCGTGCTGCACATACGCGAGGGAATTGGTGATCGCATCGCCCGCGGCCGCCATTCCCTGGCCTTCACTTCCGTGACAGACAAAGCAGCCGCCCTTTGCATGGAACAGCTGGTCACCCTCGACGAGCATCTGGATCGTCATTCCAGCCGGCAACGGAGGAAGCACTGCTGGCTGCAGATCCTCGTTGGTCTGTATCTTCGCGCCGCCGGATTTTTGTGTCGGCTGCCTCGTGACGGACGGTCTTCCCTCCTGCGCAGTCGCCACGAATGGAAGCATCACCACCGGTGCGATCGCCAACACCGCGCGCAACGCAGCGCAACGCCAGTGAGAAAAGTGATGCACTCGGCTCATGGCTTCTTTCCCGTATCTGCTGCCGGTGCGGCCTGCGCTGGCGCGCCTGTTGGCAGCGCGAAGACCAGAATCTCGTCGCCGCGAATGCTGTTGAGTGGAAGATTGCCACCTGCCGCCACTGCAATGTACTGGCGGCCGTGAATCATGTAGCTTATCGGCGGCGCGTTCACACCTGCGTGAGTGTCATAATGCCAGAGCGGAGCACCGGTGCGCGCATCGTAGGCCGCAAACTGCTTGTCGGTGAGTCCGGTGAAGACGACACCGCCCGCAGTCGCCACAACGCCGCTGATGATTGGCTGCTTTGTGCGGACCTGCCACGCGATCTTCCCGGTTTTCAGATCCACCGCGGAAAACAGACCGTACGCGCCGTTCGTCGGAACCAGCACCGCGCCGCCCCAGTACTGGGCCGGTGGTTCGAGCTCCTCGTGATGCAGCTTGTACAGCATGGGCTCATAGTTGCCGTCGACGTACAGATAGCCGGTCTGCGGAGAGTACGCCGGCGGCGACCAGTCGGAACCACCGAGTGTGGCAGGCTGGATCATTATTCCGCTATCCGTGGGCGTCTTCATGAAGTTCTCATGCGGCACGAACGCGTCACTCTTCAGGATCGGCTTGCCGTTCCGACGGTCCACTACATATACGAAGCCCGTCTTTCCGGCCTGAGCGATCGCGGGAATTCTTGCACCGGTGGAATCCGTCGCATCAAGAAGCACCAGCGGTGCCGCGAGATCATAGTCCCATCTGTCGTGCGCTATCTCCTGGAAGTACCACCGGACCTTCCCGGTCTTGAGATCGAGGGCGACAATGCAGTCCGAGTACAGATTGTCGCCCGGTCGCTCGGAAGCATCAACGTCTGGCGCCGCATTTCCGACGTTGAGGTACACGAGTCCCAGTGCGCGATCCACGACTGGGATATGCCACATGGGAGCACCGCCGTGCTTCCACGAATCGGGAAACTTCGCGCTGTCGGCCTTTTCGTTAGCGATGTTCCGGTTGAACGACATTCCCCACGCATCGGCTTCCGTCCACTTTCCCCACCAGCCACCCTCAGCCGGAGACGGGATCGTGTAGAAACGCCATACGAGCTTTCCTGTCACCGCGTCGTATGCGGTCACGTAGCAACGGCCGCCCTGCTCGCCGCAGCTGATTCCGGTGATCACCTTGCCATCAACAGCGAGAGGCGTACCGGTGATATGATAGCCTTTCTCGTTGTCGCCGACCTGTACGTCCCAGAGCTTCGCGCCGGTCGCGGCGTCGAGCGCGACGAGACGCGCGTCAACAGTGCCCATGAACACACGTCCGCCATAAACCGCGACTCCGCGATTGATCGGACCACAGCAGTCAACTGTAGTTCGGTAGTTGTGCGTGTATTCCCATTTCTTCGCGCCTGTCTCTGCATCGAGCGCGAGAACGTGGTTGAGCGGAGTGGAGATGTACATCACACCATTCATGACGACGGGCGTCGCCTCGAATCCGGAAACGATTCTGGTGTGATAGATCCACGCCGGCGTCAGTGTAGCAACGTTGGTCGTGTTGATCTGCGTCAGCGGCGAGTAACGCTGGTTGCTGAAGTCGCGGCCGTACACGGGCCACTGGGTGCTATCCGACATCGCGACTCGCAGAGAACTATCTGCGCCCGCGACGTCCATTGTGTTCGCTGCGCCTTTCGAATCTTCGTCTTTTCGACCGCACGCGACTGCTGCTATTACGCCACAGGCGAGCATGGAGAAGACGCGGAGCCTTGTTGCTGTTGCCGCGCGACCTCTGACTTTCATGGATGGACTGCAATCGCAGAGGTCGTGCCATCCAGCACTAATTTACGCGTTATTTATCGCACGATCTCATCATGCGTTTCATTTTCAGGAGGCGACATGCGATGAAACACTGCCTCCTCAACTACACGCCCCTGTTTGAGATGCTCGACCACGATTCGCTCGAGCAGCTGGGGTGAGACGTCGCTGTACCAGACACCTTCGGGATATACCACGATTATCGGGCCTCCCTCACACACGCCGAGGCAGGGCGTCTCGCCGCGCTTCACGCGATTCGGACCGAAGAGCAATCCTTCTCTTTGCAGCAGAGCCGCAAGAAGCGCATAGAGTGACCGTCCCCGCCGCTCCGGCGAGCAGTAGCTTCCGGTGCAGACGATGACGTGCCTGGAGTACGGTTCCATCGGCCGTGGTGTGGATGCCATATTCCATCTATAATAATCGTCCCTCATAAACGCATGTCTTATGACCCCAATTGATCCTGTCATCGCCGCCAAGCGGTACGCGCACCCCGAGTCGCTCGTGAGCACGGAATGGCTGGCGGAGCATCTCGCCGACGAATCGCTACGGATTCTCGAATGTGACGAGGACGTGCTGCTCTACGAGGTGTCGCACATCCCCGGCGCTCAGAAGCTGGACTGGCACGTTGACCTGAATGATCCCATCGTGCGCGACTACGTTGGACGTGAGCAGTTCCAGGATCTGCTCCGAAATCTCGGAATCGACGAGACCACGCCCGTGATTTTCTACGGCGACAAGAACAACTGGTGGGCTTCCTACGCCTTCTGGGTTTTCCGGCTGTTCGGATTCGAGAACGCGCGACTGCTTGATGGGGGGCGCGCGAAATGGGAGGCGGAGGGAAGGAACATGACCACCGAGAGACGCACTTTCCCGCGTACATCCTATGACGCGCCGCCCAGATCCGACTCGGCGATCCGCGCATTCGCGGAGGACGCCCTGGCACAATCCCGCGCATCGAAGCCGCTCGTCGATGTGAGAAGCCCACAGGAATTCACGGGCGAGCGTACCCACATGCCTGATTACCCGCAGGAAGGAACTCTTCGTGGCGGCCACATTCCTGGCGCCCGATCCGTCCCCTGGGCGCGCGCGGCCAATGCCGACGCCTCGTTCAAGTCGGCGCTGGAACTGCGCGCGATCTATGAGCGGGAACAGGGGCTGAACCCCGCCGACGAGGTGATTACATACTGCCGAATCGGTGAGCGCAGCGCGCACACCTGGTTCGTGCTCACGTATCTACTCGGCTACCCCAACGTGCGGAACTACGATGGGTCATGGACGGAGTGGGGCAACAAGGTGCGCGCACCCATCGAGACTGGCTCGTGAGCGGAACGATACCGGCGGCTGTCGTCGTCAAGTGGGCAGGCGAAGGCAAGTTCGACGCCGGCCGCGCGGGTGGGCCCACGATCCGGCTCGACTCATCGGCGGCGACGGGCCCGAGCCCCGTGGACGGACTGCTCGCAGCTCTGGGAAGCTGTACCGCCGTGGACGTGGTGGACATACTGGCGAAGCGGCGCACGCCCGCTGAATCACTTTCGATTGAAGTCCGGGCCGAGCGCACTGATCAGGTCCCGAAGCGGGTGCTCCGTGCGACTCTCAACTATTCGATCACCGGCGCCGGTATCGAGCGCGTTCACGCCGAGCGCGCGATAGATCTGGCGGTGACAAAGTACTGCTCGGTGAAGGATTCCCTCCGCGAGGACATCGTCGTCGATTGGACGCTCGAGCTGAACGGGGCTGACGGTATCGGATCCGCCGACCCGGGCGATGCTGCAGCGCCGGCCGGCTGAACCCGAAACTGCAACAGAACACCTTCTCTCTGGAGCTCCAGTATTCCCGGAATTGCGCTGACGAGGCTTGGCGTCGTCGGTACCGACGCTGGCGTGGGAAAGACCGTCGTAGCATCCGCGATCATCGCAGCGATGCGGGAGGCCGGCGCGCGGGTCGCTCCCATGAAACCTGTCGGCCTGCTGCCTGCTTCCGGCGCACCCTCCGACGCCGAGCGCATGCGAGCGGCATCCGGGATAGCGTTTCCGATCGATCTCATCCAGCCGTACGCCTTCCCGGATTCTGCGTCCCCGCTTGTTTCATCGCGCAGGGCACGCGCGCGTATCGACACTGATCGTCTCGATGGGGCCTTCGCGGAGCTATGTACGCTCAGCGATGCCATCGTCGTGGAGGATTCGCTTGGCCTGCTCGCTCCGATTACGGAGACGGAGAGCTTCGCGACGATGTTTCGCCGCTGGGGACTCGATCTGGTCATTGTTTCGCCGAACAGTATCGGCGCGGTCAACCACATAATGCTCGTGATGGCTGCCGCACAGGCGCACGGTCTCCGTGTGCGAGCCGTGGTGCTGAATACGATGAATCGCGAACGTGGGGGTAGCGCGGAACGAACGAACCAGGCGTTGATGAAGGAGCTGCTGCTAACGGTGCCGGTGATCGGATTTCCGTACACCGCATCACCTGACGATCCCAGGCAGCTGATGGCGCTCGCACGAGAGCTCTCTGCGCACGCGACAATTGCCCGTCCGGCCTGAAAAGTTGCAGCATCGATACGTGACGAATCGCCACGTATCGCAGTCTTGACTGGTGATGTCAAACGCAGACTCGAGAGGCCGCCTGTACGGCACCGGACAGGATCGCGCGATCAGTGTTTTTGCCGTCGTTATGCTGTTCACCGGAGCATTTGCCGTGCTCGTTCTGGTGATGGGCGTGATTCCCATCAACGTGATGCTGGCGAGGATGGTGAACCCGAGCGCGGCAAGTGCGATGTGGCGCAATTCGATGAATCAACTCGCCCTCCGCGCCTTCGTCGCCGGGGTCGCGTGCTGGTTCGCGCTGGCATTGACGCGCCGTGGGCGCGGACGACTGACCGGTCCCGGAATTCTCACGCTCGGAGCACTCACCTCCGGCGCGCTCGCCGGCGCGATCGACGTGGGACTTCACAAGCTGTGGGTGCGTCAGATGATCGACGCATACCATTCGTCACGACTCTCGGGTAACGCCCTCTCGCTCGGCATCACTGCATCGGTCGCGGCAGGGACAACCCTGATCCTCATGGCTCGTCGCATGCGAAAAGCGCCGGCAGAGTAACGCGGGCGCCAGTGCGCAGTCGCGACTGCGCATTGGCGAAAATTGCGTTCGGAAGGCATGCGAAATGCGAAATAGCCCGTGGAAATCCTGCAAACCACAGGAGGTACCATGCCAAGAGGAGACAAGTCCGCATATACGGACAAGCAGAAACGCCAGGCGCAGCACATCGAGGAGGGCTACGAGAAACGTGGCGTTCCGGAGAAGGAAGCCGAGCGCCGTGCCTGGGCGACCGAGAATGCAGTGTCACATGGCGGCCGCAAGTCGGGCTCGGGACGTGGACGCGAAGAGAACCGCGAGCCGGAGCGAAAGGGCGGCGAGATCGTCGGTCACAGCAAGAGCCACGCTGAACGTAGCAGAGCCGCGAAAAAAGGCTGGGAAACCCGGCGCAACGAACGCTGAGCGGGTGGTGGAACGGCGAAGCGCTACCTGGACCAGCGCTTCTCCGTTTCCTCCAGTTCCGTTCGCAGTCTCGAATAACTGTCGTATCTCGCAGCGCTGACCGCGCGGTCCTTTACCGCGCCAATCACTGCGCAACCGGGCTCGATCAAATGCGAGCAGTCTCCGAACCGGCAGTCGTGGAGATGCGGCCGGAACTCGGGGAAGCAGTCGGGCAGATCAACGGGATCGAGGCCCCATACACCAACCTCGCGCAGGCCCGGAGTATCGGCGACATAGCCACCACCTGGCAACGGATGCATCACCGCGCCGACGGTCGTGTGACGTCCCTTGTTGACCGACTCGCTGATCTCGCCAACGCGAAGATTGAGTCCCGGGTACAGCGAGTTCATGAGCGAGGACTTCCCGACACCCGATGGGCCGCTGAGCGCGCTCGTCTTTCCATCTAGCGCGGTGTGCAGCACGTCCAGCCCTATATTCTCCTTCACGCTCGTGAAATGGACAGGATATCCCGCCGCACCGTAATCGGCAAAACGTTCCCGCACGGCTGCCTCGCCTGCAAGCTCGATCTTGTTGATGACGATCATGGACGTGAGCGAGTTCGCTTCGGCTATTACGAGAAACCGATCCAGCATGCGTGGATGCGGCTCCGGGTTCGCCGCTGCGAAGACGACCACGACCTGGTCGAGGTTTGCAACGACGACTCGCTCACCAATTCGGCCACCGGGCTCACGCCGGGCGAGCTGTGAGATGCGCGGCTCGATGCCGGTGATCATCCAGCCGTCGCCCCGTTCCCCCTCAACCAGTCGCACGTTGTCACCGACGGAGAGCTTGACGGATGAATCGTTCGTGAGCTTGAGGCGTCCGCGCAGTGACGCGTCGTGCATGCTTCCATCGGCTTCACGCACCTGCCAGACTCCTCCTGTCCCCGACAGCACACGTCCCGAGTGTGTTGAAGCCGCGCTGCTGCGCTCGGCCACGGGCGGTTTTCGCGTCACGAGTCTCGCATGACGTCGTACCAGGGGCGTTCCGGCTCGCTATCACGAGTTATCAGTTCGTCGAGAACCGTCTTCACGTCATTCAGACGCATGGCGCCGAGTGCGGCGAGCGCGTCCTCGTCTGAATCTGCAAAGGCGATGTAGTCCGTCTCCAGGTGGCCTGACGCGACCGGATCTCCGTGGCGCCACCGGACGAATATGATGTACGCACCGAATCGGCCGCGCTCTTCGCGCACTTCATCAGCGACGAGTTCCACGCTGTAGGAGGCACCGTCCTTTCCCTCGAACGCAGCCGGTCGCGCATGCACCGCACGGTATCCGCCAATCGTGTTGGCATCACCTGCGTCGTGATCGGCGGGGAGAAATCTTCCCATCGCTATCGTGATGGCGGCTCAACCCCGGCCGCGCACCATCTCCTTCACGATGTTGCCCGTCATGAACGCGACGTTAGCCGGCCGCTCCGCGAGTCTGCGCATAAGGTACGGATACCACTGCGTACCGAACGGCACATAGCAGCGCATCCTCCAACCCTCGCGCACGATCTTTTCCTGCAGGTCGCGCCGCACTCCGTAAAGCATCTGGAACTCGAACTGATCCGGCTTGATCCCGTTCTGTCGCGCGAACGACTTCGCCTGTTCGATAATGCGTTCATCGTGGGTCGCGATACCCGGGTAATGGCCGTGCAGCATGAGATCCTGCATGCACTTCACGTAATTCACGTCCACGTCGCGCTTTTCGGGGAACGCCACAGTTGCTGGTTCCTTGTACGCACCCTTGCAGATACGTACGCGTGCGCCGAGTGCGTTCATGTGCTCGACGTCAGCATGGGTGCGGTACAGGTAGCTCTGGAGCACTACGCCGACAGTGCCGCGGAACTCGGGAAAGAGCCGGTGCTCGAAGAGTTCCAGCGTCTTCTGGGTGTACTCGCTCGCTTCCATGTCTATACGCACGAAACTGTCGTACCTGCGTGCACGCTCGAGGATGTCACGCAGGATGGAGATGCACAGCTCCTGCGACACATCGAGTCCCATGGCCGTGAGCTTGACGCTGACGTTGGCGTCCAGCTTCTCGCGCGCGATTCTGTCGAGAATCGCCAGGTAGTCCGTGCCCGCTGCTCTCGCTTCCGCCTCGTTGTGCACGCTCTCGCCGAGCAGGTCGAGTGACGCCGTGATCCCGCGCCGGTTCAGCTCGCGTACGGCGGGCACGGCTGTCTCCAGAGTCTCTCCAGCCACGAACCGTGAGGCGAAACCGCGCGCCAGACGGTTCGATTTCACGAACCTGAACACACGAGGCTGATTGGAAAGGTACAGAAGCGCGTTGCGAATCATCGTTTTCTGATTTAGTGCCTGTAAAGTCGGAGTATCGGGAACGAAACTCCGGACGCGAGCCGGTCGTCGAGAAAGTTCCAGTCGACGAGCCCGTCATCGGATTCGGGCTCCAAAAGATAAGTTGCGAGGGGCCCGAACCGGCCCTCGGCAGATACCACTATGTAGTTGTCATGCCCGGTTTCCGGCACCGGCGTTCCGCCCGGAGCGCCCCAGCGTCCCGTCACTCTGGTCTCGTGATGACCCTGAAATTCCCGGGTCGCCCTTGTCACTGAGTCCACCGTGAAGGACGATGCATGAGTGAAGCCATCGTGCGCGGCGAATGGTGTAACTGCAAGTTCGTGCAACTTCAGCAGCGCCACGATCTTCGGTTCGTTCGGCACAAGATACGCATCTGGCTTCCGCACTTCGAGGCTCGGCTCGAACCGGTCATATACGGGCATGAGCTGGGTCATGAATCTGCCCGTCCGCTGAATCCCCTTCGGCAGACCGGGCTGCGTTCGCGCGGAGTCACCGGTGTGGGCGAGCACTTCGAACGGAATTGCCGCGTCGAAGGGCTTCGTCGTCAGCCGTGACCGGATGGCAACATCGGACTCGGCGACATTCTCCGACGCGCTGCGCGCCTTCAGGAGCTCGGCAGAATGGCGCGCGGAGGTGGAGAGCACCTGCTGCACGAACGCGTAGGTCGAGGCCACACGCTTGCGGAATGGGTCGTGGGAGTACGCCTCACTCAGAATCGAGACGCGTCCCCGCATGCCGTAGTAGTTGGTGCCGTAGCGGGGCGTGTGATCGTAAGTGTACCAGCCGCGCTTGGTAGTCGCGGTGATGTCGCGCTCCTCGTACACGCTGTCGAAGTTGCCGTAGTCGAAAACGGCGATGCCGCGGCCGTCGAGTCGCGAGCGGATCTCGGGAAGGAACACGTCTCGCGTGAGATCCCCGGGGAAGCCAGGCGCGTAAGAGACG
Source organism: Gemmatimonadota bacterium (assembly GCA_030946285.1). Lineage (GTDB taxonomy): Bacteria > Gemmatimonadota > Gemmatimonadetes > Gemmatimonadales > Gemmatimonadaceae > Fen-1247. The sequence continues at coordinate 13,745 of JALYYT010000131.1, read as the reverse complement.
GGATTCAGCGACGGCGCATACGTGAGGGCAAAACCGTGGTAGCTCCCGTCGGTCGTGTGGAGATCAACATACACGTCCGGGTCCCACCGATCGAACATCGCCAGCGACGCGCGCGTCTCGGGCGCCTCGGCCTTCACGTAGTCGCGATTGAGATCGAGACCCTGCCCGTTCGCACGCTGCCCGACACGCGCAGGTCCGTTCTGCTCGGTACGATTGACCGTCTGGTCAGCAAACTTCTCGTTGCCGTCCGCGTTGTAGATCGGAACCGCGATGAGCACGAGCGAGTCCAGTACGTTCGGCCTGCGCTGGTACGCCAGATCGCGCACGAGCGCCAGCAACGCCTCCTTCCCTTCCACTTCGCCGGCGTGAATGTTCGCGTTCACGTACACGATCGGCCGGCCGAGCGCACGCGCTTCGGCTGGAGTCGTGACCACTGGCCGCGATGCGATGAGATACGGGATGGCGCGTCCTCCGCTCGTATAACCCATCACACCAAACCCGATCGGCGCGTTGCGGGATCTCAGACCATTGATGAACGCCGTAACATCGCCGTACGTCGAAGTCTGCGCATACCCCGACGCTTCGGCGCGCGTTTCGGGCATTGGATAGACCGGGCGCGACGGGTCGATCCTCGCGGCGCAGCCAACGGCGAACGCGAGGATCGAAGCGAGCGATAAAGCGAGCGCGGCAGTCGGCGCCGGGTTCGGCAGCGGACGGTTCATCAATCGGAGACGGGTTGGGTGCTACGGATAGAATCGCGATCCCGAGCGCGCCATCTGCAGCAGAATGGGCGCCGCTTCGAAACGGCCGGGAAACCGGATGTTGAGATCGTCGAGCTGCAGCAGTAGCGCATCGAGCCCGATGCTGTCCATGTAGCGGAACGGTCCTCCACGAAATGGTGGAAAGCCTATCCCGAATACCGCGCCGACTTCGCCGTCGCGCGGCGAGCGGATGATGTCGTCTTCCAGACAGCGCGCGGCCTCGTTCAGCATCGCGTACACCGTACGGCGCTGGATCTCATCTTCCGGCACGTCGACACGCTGTCGTCCAGGGGCGAAGATGTCGTATACGGAGCTGTCCACTCCACCTTTCTTTCCACTCGCGTCGTAGACGTAGAAGCCCTTCCTGGATTTCCGGCCGAATCGGCCCGCATCAATCACCGCCCGCAGCGATTCGGACGGCGCGAACCGCGCACCAAAGGCGTCGTACATGATGTTGCCAACCTTTCCGGCAATATCGAGCCCCACTTCGTCAATGAGCGTGATGGGCCCTACAGGGAAGCCGAAATTCACGAGAGTGCGGTCGATCGTCTCTATTGAAACGCCCTCGTCGAGCAACCGCCCCGCCTCGCTGATATACGGCGTGAGTATCCGGTTCACGTAGAAGCCAGGCGCATCGTTCACCACGATCACCGTCTTGCCCAGCTTCCTGCCGTATGACACGGCCGTCGCGGCCACCGAATCCGAGGTACGCGGAGTGACGATCACTTCCAGGAGCGGCATCTTGTTCACCGGAGAGAAAAAGTGCATCCCGAGCACTCTTTCCGGCCTGCGTGAGACTTCCGCAATTCGCGCGATGGGAATCGTGCTCGTGTTCGTCGCGAATATCGCCGACGGTTTGACGACGGCTTCGACTTCACGCAGCACCGTGTGCTTCACATCCAGATCCTCGAACACGGCCTCGATCACGATATCAGCGTTCGCGAAACCGCTGAAGTCCACGGTTCCACTCACCAGTGACATGGTGTCGGAAAACTGAACGCGCGTGATCTGGCGCCTGGTCAGCTTCTCCCTCACGACCGCACTCACGGCAGCGAGTCCCTTCCCGATGTGACTCCAGTCCGCGTCCTTCATGCGTACCATCGTTCCCTGCTGCACCGCAACGCTTGCTATACCTGCACCCATGAACCCTGAGCCAATGATTCCAAGCTTCTCGATCGGCATCGCCGCAGCCGCATGACCTGCCGGGAGTCCGGAGTCCTTCTTCAGTGCCGTGGTCGCGAAAAACAGGAAGATCAGCTGCTTCGATACGTCGGTCGCCGCCATCTCGCCGAAGAGACGCGCTTCCTCGCGAAGTCCGGCCGGCATCCCTTTCGTCAGGCCGGCCTCCACTGCGCTGATCGCGGCGAGCGGAGCGGGATAATTTCCGTGCGTCTTTTTCTCCGCCTCCTCGCGCGCCTTGCGGAACACGATTCCACGTCCTATCGCGTTGTCGTCGAGCAGCAGGCCCATCGCTCCGCTCGAGTGCGGCCGGCGCCGAAGCTTGCCCTCACCCAGCGCGCGGGCGCGCTCGACGGCAATGCGCAGGAGAATCGCCGGATGCACCATCTCGTCAACGAGACCGATCTGCAGAGCCTTCTTTGCGCGGACGTTCCTGCTGGTGAGTATCATGTCCAGCGCCGCGCGCGCGCCGATCAACCTGGGCAGTCGTTGCGTGCCGCCCGCGCCGGGAATGAGTCCGAGCTGTACTTCCGGCAGGGCGAGTATCGTCTTCGGATGATTGGTCGCGATTCGCCAGCTGCACGCGAGCGCCGCCTCGAGTCCACCGCCCATGCACGCACCGTGAATCGCCGCGACGAACGGCACGCGCGATTTCTCGAAGTGTTCCACGAGCGCCTGACCGTCGCGGCTCAATCGCTCTGCGTCCTCGGCGTCCTTCAGCTGCGTGAACTCGTCAATGTCGGCGCCAGCGAGGAAATTATCCGCCTTTCCGCTCGTGATCACCGCGCCGGTGATACTCTCGTCACGATCTATTCGATCGAAAAGCTCGACCATCGTATCCCGTACTGCGCGCGTGATCTTGTTGACCGGCTCGCCGGGCAAATCCATTGTGACGATCGCGATTCCGTCCTCCACCTGCATCGTGACCGGAGCTCCACCCATTCCAGTGGTCATACGTCGCGCTCCAGCACCATCGCAAAGCCAAGTCCGCCCGCTGCGCAGACGGTCATCAACCCGTAGCGTGCGTCACGACGGTTCATCTCGTTGAGCAGCGTCGTCGTTATGCGCGCACCCGTTGCGCCGAATGGATGCCCGATCGCGATCGAGCCGCCCATCACGTTGAGGCGCGCACGGTCAACCTCACCCACGGGATTCTCGAACCCCGCGCGATTCGCCCACTCCACCGATTCGAACCCCTTGAGGTTGCACAGCACCTGAGCCGCGAAGGCCTCGTGCATCTCGACGAGGTCCATGTCGCCCAGAGTGAGCCCAGCGCGGTAGAGCGCGACCGGCGCCGCGAGAACCGGTCCCATGAGCAGCTGCTCACCAGGATCGAGCGCAGCGTACGCGTACGATCTGATGTAGCCGAGCGGCGTATAGCCCAGTGAACGCGCCTTCATCTCGCTCATGAGCAGAACGCAAGCGCCGCCGTCGGTGAGGGGCGACGCGTTGCCCGCGGTGACCGTACCGTAGCGACGGTCGAACACCGGCTTGAGGGACGCCAGCTTGTCGTAGGAAGTGTCCTCGCGAACACCGTTGTCCACGAGAACCGTAGTGTCGTAGCGCGGAGGGACAGGAACCGGCGCGATCTCGGCCGTCAGGCGACCGTCGGCGGTTCCCGCGGATGCCAGCCGATGCGATCGCAGGGCGAACTGATCCTGGTCCTCGCGCGAGATGTCGTTGATCTTCGCCATCTTCTCCGCGCTCTGGCCCATCGTCTCGCCTGTAGTCGGCTCGGCGATGGCCGGAGTCACGGGAACCAGATCACGCGGACGGATTCGGGCGAGCGCGGCTATCCGGCCGCCGAGTGACTTCGCGCGCGAGGCGGCAACGAGCGCGTCCGCGAAACCGCGGGAGTGCAATATGGGAACGTTGGAGAGCGATTCAGCGCCACCCGCGATCACGACATCATGATGGCCAAGTGCAATCTGGTCCGCAGCATCGGTGATCGCCTGATTGGCCGACGCACAGGCGCGGCTCACGCTGTAGGACTGGACACCCTTGGGCAGCGCTGGCATCAGCGACACTTCCCTTGCGATGTTCGGCGCGAGCACGTTCGGAACGACCGTACCGAATACGAGGGCTTCGACTTCCTTGCCGCTCAGATTGGTGCGCTGAAGCAGCTCCCCGACGCAGAGCTTGCCCAGATCAATCGCGCACAGCGCCTTGAAAGACGTACCGGCGCGAGTGAACGGCGTGCGCACGCCAGCCACGATCGCTACGCGGCGGCCGTTTCCGAAGGTCGGCATGGGTGGAACTTAGGCTGGCGCAACTGGTTGTGCCACCGACTGGACACGTGTGGCACGGACAAAAACGTTCCCTAACGGAATTGCAGGAGATCGGGCGTGTCAACTGGGCCACTCGGGGCCGTGTTACGGGCCGCAACCGTTCGATTGCCGGTTTGCTCCCGGCGTCCTCTGGCAAACAGGCTATTCGGCGAGAACGCGAGGATGTTGGTTTCTGGCGCTTTTTTGAAATCCGGCGCCAGTGTGACGCCGCCGGTGCTGGTACAGGACATCAGCGCTCCAATACTGGTGGGCTAATCCATGCATCTTCTTGTCGGCCTGAACTGGAGCGCGCTATCGTAGACCATCTCAGAGCCACCCACCGGCAAATCCTGCGCGGCGCAGGCCGGATACTATATAGGGACACGTGCGCATGAGATTCCAGAGGAGTTCGGTGCGGTAGTTCTCGATCATTATCACGATCGGCCCCTGATTGATGCCGCAGTGCGAGGCGGACATCCATCCGGCAGTTTGCGGATCCTTTGTGGGGAAAGTCTGATTGAAGGAGGCCCTGAATCCGTAGGGCTGGGGATCTATCAATTTCAATTGGTCGAAGTGGTGGATTGCCTCCATTACAGGCTCGGGCGAGAATGGCAGCGAGGCAACGACTGCCCACGGCGCGATGGTGCCGTCGTCGGGACCGTACGGCGCGCCACGCGCGGTGTAGTTGAAGAAGCGTCGCTCGATGCCGTCTACGGTACAAGTCACGGAGCCTGGCCCGTCAGACGCGGTAAATCCCCAGCACACGTCGCTGTAACCATTGAATTTCATTGGATTACGCTTTGCGTACTCGCGCTGCACGAGAGTCGCGCGCGCGCTATTCAGGAAGTAATCCGATTTCCTACTTTGCATGAACGGATCGCGAATCCCACGGAAATCCACCCACATGTGAGACAACTGGTGCGTGAACAGCGGGCCGGAGTACAGGAATTCGGTTCCATATATCTTCTTCCAGCGGTACGACGATGCCCAGGCGGGGTAGCTCTCCGGCGGCAACGGGTGCGTGGGCGATCCCAATCCGAGGATGTATAGCAGGAGGGCCTCACTAAAGCCCTGCCAGCGGTATTTGATGAAACCTTTTTTGGGACGCCAGCCGTTCGACACCGTAGGGCCGTCATTCAGCATCCACTGCCAGTCGACACGAGAATAAAGTTGCGTCGCAAGCGTTCTGATTTCCTTCTCGCCGGGCGTATCATGCGTGAAATACTGCGCCGCCGTGAGCATGCCGGCGATCAGAAATGTCGAGTCGATGGACGACAGTTCGCAGCTCCACGTGCGGCGACCGGTCTCCATGTCAAGGAAGTGATAATAGAATCCCTTGTAGCCGGTTGCGTCGTGCTCGGTGCCCTGCGGACTATTCCAGAAGAAGCGAAGACAAGTGAGAGTAAGCTTGACCGCTTCCTCGCGGCTGATGTAGTTGCGTTCCACGCCGACAGGATACGCTGCGAGGGCGAAACCTGTGGCGCTGATGCTCGATGGCGATGTTGCCTCGGTGCGATCTCGCACCAGTCCGTTGGCGGGATTTATTTCGTTGAGGAAATACCCAAACGTCTTCCTCTGCAGTTTACTCAGTAGGCTTTCGTCAGCCGGCGTTGTCATAGTGGTGCGTGACTGTGGTAAGTTGGCGAGAGATTGCGTCCTCTAGACGTAGCGTCGAGTGCGTTTCAGAATTCGACGGTCACCGCCGCGACCGAATGTGGTGGCAAGGCTATATCGAATTCAACGATGTTGTCTGTATAGCTCAGCGCGAGGGGTTCCCGCCTCATTTCAGACGCAACTTCCATCTGCTCAATATGCAGCTTGCTGGGATATTCAGGCTCGCCCATCGCCTGCCATGCGCGCTTTGCGTTGGCATGATCCTGGTCGACACGTTCGACGTACGCAATGCGTGGCGCTGACGCACCGGTTAGCGACATGTGAACGAGTTCGGTGTTGATGGGATGCTTCGGCAGGGCATGGTTTGTAAAAAGTACCGTCACCTTGTTCTCGAGCTTCACAGACCAGGCCTTGACGGTATCATGAGTGCCTTCGACCGGCAGTTCGTCCGTGCCGAGCCTGTGGAGGAGTTCATAGGCGCGGTACGCCGGCTTGGGAACGCCCTCGATGCTCAGAAGTCCGAATCCGCCCTGAAACGGTTTGGACGGCATGTAGTTTTCGTCAAAGATGTCCGAAAAGGTCCAGTAGCTGTATGACTCGACGATACGGCTGACGCTCATGAGGATGTTGACGCAGAATGCTGCGGCAAACGGATCGTCGTGAAACTGATCGCGCGGATTGGACGACGTGCTCCATTCAGTGTAGTAAATCTGCCGCCCGCCTGCCTGGTCGCGCGCTTTCTGAGCGCGATCGCTCATGAATCCGGGGACTGAGAGAGATAGTTGTGTCTCCGTATCGTCGCCCGGTTTGCCGAATGAATCCGTGGGATACTGGTGGGTGCTGACAAAATCGGCAGGCAGTTTTTGCTTGTCGCAATACGCAACGAAGTCAGGTATCCATTCACCGTTGGCAGTAGCTGGGCCTCCAACCCTGAGTGATGCGTCGACCTGCTTGATCGCAGCCGCCGTGGCTTTATACAGCGTGAAGTAATCGTCCTGTTTTCCGGAGCCGAATACGGTAAGGTTCGGCTCGTTCCAGACTTCGAAGAACCAGGTGCGGACCTCCTCGATGCCATATCGATGGACCCAGTGTTGCGCCAACTTTCCGATGAGCGTCGCCCATTCGCCGTAATCCTTTGGGGGAGTCACGTTGGCTTGATAGTGGAACGCTGTCTTGCCGCCAGATGCGAGCGCGTCCGGCATGAAGCTCAGCTCGACGAATGGCCGCATACCGATGGATAGCAGATAGTCCATGATGCGATCGGTATTGAAGAACGAGTAGAGCCATCTTTCGTCCTGGCATATGAGCGTGTCCATGGGGTCGCACAGCAGGCCGTGAAAGCGGACGTAGCGAATACCGAGCTCGCGTCTGCAGCGCGCGAGTTGGCCTTGCCAGTCGGCGCGCAGTGCGAGTGCTGCGTGGCCACTCCCGATTGTGTGCTCCCAGACATGCGGAAGCGGTTTTGTTGGCGCGGCCAGATTACACGTATATCCTGGCATCAGGCCGCTTCCGGAACGCCCTCGACTTTGCCGCTCCGCCGACGACCGGCCAGAATGCCGAGGAGGCCAACGGCGCCGATCGCGAGGAGGCCGCGGTGTTGGTCTGTCCACAACTCGGGACAGAAGGCATGCGCGCGGCTGTCGAATGTGCCGTGCGCGCCGTGATCACCGGCGACGGGTTCCCATAGATCATTGGGAGCGTTTGGATCTACAGGTTGTGATGTCTGTTGCGACGCGTAGCCTGTACGGCCGAGGTAACGGTCGAGCACTCCGGGAATGAACTTGCTCCCGACGATAGCAGCGACTGTCGGCATGCCGACCCACACTTCGCGCTCGCGGCGGTGTGCAGCCCAGTAGATGGCATCGGCCGCGACTTCAGGCTCGAATATTGGCGGGACTGGCTGCGCCTTGTGAGGCAGCCGTGACTTGACCCAGCCGAATTGCGGCGTGTTGAGCGCCGGCATTTGCACCATCGTTATATGAACGCGACTCTTGTCGTGGATCAGCTCGCATCGAATCGAATCGGTGAATCCCGCGATTGCATGCTTGGCGCCGCAGTATGCCGATTGCAATGGGATGCTCCGGTAGGCGAGAGCCGACCCAACCTGCACGATCGTGCCGCGATCGCGTGGCAACATTCGTTTTAATGCCGCCATCGTTCCGTAAACGAAACCGAGATATGTGACTTCGGTCACACGTTTGAACTCGGCGGGTGTCATGTCCTTGAAGGGCGAGAACACCGACGTCATCGCGTCGTTGACCCAGATATCGATGGGTCCGAATTCCGCTTCGACCCGCGAGGCCGCGGCATCTACTGCATCCGCGTCCGCAACATCTACCGGAAGAATCAGGGCCTTGCCGCCCATTGCTTCGACTTCGCTTTTGGCACCTTCGAGCCCGTCGTGTCCGCGGGCAAGCAGGCCAATGCGTGCGCCGTGCCTGGCAAATGCGCGAACGGTTGCACGTCCGACCCCTGCAGATGCACCCGTTATCACTACTACTTCCGGCTTGGTATTCATCCTTTCCTCTCCAGGACTTCATAAGTTAGGACTCCCGCGATCACGAACGCGAGCACTGCCGAGGTAAGGCATAATGTGCACCACTCGTGGAAATATCCCCACTGGAGCGCGATCAGAATCACGCTGGCCACGGCGAAGGTAGTGACAAGTGCGTAGTAAACGCGGCGCACCCAGATTGCGCAGCTCGACATAGCGACAGCGCACGCAAGCTCCACCAGATATCCCAAAGCGCCGAGCGAGGCATCAGGCACCGGAAGCGCGCGAGCAAGCGAGGAGTGAAGGATAATTTCGCTTCCGTTGCCAAAAAACGGCTCCCACACGCTCGTAACGAGACCGAGCTGATAGAGTGTCAGATACGACGCCACGGCGCATCCGGCGGCCGCGAGCCAGACGAGCACCCAATCACGCGTTGGCGTCGGCTGGGTGTTGATCAGCGATGGCTGCACGGTAGTGAGTTGCGTGATGACATGGCGGAAACCATGAGCTGCATTAGTCGGACCGGCGAGACCTGAGCGCGGGGAAGGCTTCGCCCAAGCACCGTTTCGCATGCCGCTCGATGATGCAAGGCATTCGGCGGGGCTCGAAGGGTGCGGTATGTGTTATGCGGGCGGGTGATGACAGTGATGATTCTGACAATGCAGCATTGCTTGTCAGTGCCGCAAATGAACGGGCATATTAATAAAGAAAGACGGATATATCACATGAGTGAGACGACAGGCGATTTCATAATCCAGCGACTAATCGCCTGGGGCGCGCGGCGAATTTTCGGCTACCCTGGCGACGGGATAAACGGACTGATTTCGGCGATCGATCGTACCGATGGCAAGCTTGAGTTCATCCAGGTACGCCACGAGGAGCAGGCTGCGTTCATGGCGTCGGCGCATGCGAAGTTCACCCGTGAGCTAGGACTTTGTCTGGCCACGTCCGGACCCGGCGCTATACACCTTCTTAATGGGCTGTACGACGCGAAGATGGACCACAAACCGGTGCTTGCAATAGTGGGGCAGGCGTCCACGATGGCGATTGGCGGGAGCTATCAGCAGGAAGTGGATCTGGGGTCCCTGTTCAAGGATGTTGCGAGCGAGTATTGCTACAGCATCACCAATCCGGTCGCAGCGCGCCACGTCATCGATCGGGCAGTTAGGATCGCGATGGCGACTCGGTCGGTCACGTGCGTGATCGTTCCAAAGGATGTCGCCGAAATGGACGCAGTGCCACACCAGCCGCACGTTCACAACTCAGTGCACACGGGCGTGGGATTCTCCTATCCTCGCGTCATTCCATCGGAAGCCGATCTCAAGCGAGCCGCGGACGTGCTCAATGCTGGCAGCAAGGTCGCGATGCTGGTGGGCGCCGGCGCCCTTTACGCAACGGATGATGTGATCGCCGTGGCCGACAAGCTCGGCGCCGGTTGTGCGAAGGCGCTTTTGGGAAAGGCCGCTCTTCAGGATGACCTGCCGTGGGTCACTGGCACTATCGGATTGTTGGGTACGAGACCGAGCAGCGACATGATGCGGGAGTGCGACACGCTTCTCATGATAGGCTCGACGTTTCCATACGGTGAGTTCCTCCCCAAAGAGGGAGATGCGCGAGGTGTGCAGATAGACGTCGATGGCAAGAACCTGAGCCTGCGATATCCAATGGAAGTGAACCTGACTGGCGATGCCGGCGACACACTTCGCGCACTGCTGCCGCTTCTGGAGCAGAAAACCGACAGCTCGTGGCGCGATCATATCGCGTCGAATCGCCAGGACTGGAAGGCGGTACAGAAGAAGCGGGCTGCAGTCTCGGCGCACCCAATCAATCCCGAGATGCTGTTCACGGAACTGTCACCGCGACTGCCAGATAACTGCATTCTGAGTGGCGACGCAGGAACGGCTACCAACTGGCTTGCGCGGCACCTGGAGATGCGTCGCGGAATGAAGTTCGCACTTTCCGGCAGTCTTGCGACGATGGGGCCGGCGGTGCCTTACGCAATAGCGGCCAAGTTCGCGTATCCGGACCGCGTCGCAATCGCGATGACGGGCGATGGTGCGATGCAGATGAACGGCATCAACGAATTGATAACTGTCGCGAAGTACTGGAAGCGATGGAGTGATCCGCGAATAATCTTTCTGGTGTTGAACAATCGCGACCTGAATCAGGTGTCGTGGGAAATGCGCATCGAGAACGGCGATCCCAAGTTCAACGCATCCCAGGATCTCCCGGACTTCCCGTATGCACGTTATGCGGAGCTGTTGGGCTTCAAGGGGATTCGAGTCGACGATCCGGAAAAGGTTGGCGCGGCGTGGGACGAAGCCCTTGCATCCGACAGGCCAGTGGTGCTCGAAGCGATAACGGACCCTGACGTGTCGATTCTCCCACCGCACATCAGTTTCGAGCAGGCGAAGAACTTCATGACTGCGCTCATCAAGGGCGATCCGGACGAGAAGGGAATAATCGTCGAGTCGGCCAAGGAGATGTTTGCGGGAGTGTTTGCGGGCAGCTCCGACAACAACTAACGTGGCTGGCGCAGCCAGGGACTCGGGCGAAGCGATTGTCGACAACGTGACAGTGTCCGCGTATCGCGTCCCGACGGACGTGCCGGTCGAGTCCGACGGAACGCTGGAATGGAAATCGACTACGCTGGTTCTCGTTGAAGTAGAGGCTGCAGGCGTTTCCGGAATCGGTTACACGTACGCCGACACGGCGACTGCGGCACTCATTCGCGATCTGCTAGCGAGCGTCGTGTGCGGGCAGGATGCAATGGCTACCGGGAAAATCTGGGCTGCGATGGTCGCTGCGATCCGCAATCTCGGGAGACCCGGGATTGCCGCCATGGCAATATCAGCTTTGGATGTCGCGCTATGGGACCTCAAGGCACGCATTATCGGAGTGCCTCTGGTCACCCTGCTTGGCGGGGTGCGCGAATCCGTGCCGGTGTACGGCAGCGGCGGATTTACTTCATATACAGTCAGTCAGTTGCAGCGACAGCTCGCGGGGTGGGTTGCCGACGGCATCAGCCGCGTCAAGATGAAAATCGGGCGTGACGCAGTTGCAGACGTCACGCGTGTAGCGGCCGCGCGCGAGGCAATTGGCGTTGCCGCCGAGCTGTTCGTCGATGCTAACGGTGCGTATCCGCGAAAGCTGGCGCTGGCGCAGGCTGTCCGGTTCACCGAATCCGATGTGTGCTGGTTCGAGGAGCCCGTGTATCATCTCGATCTCGAGGGCCTGCGACTGTGCCGCGATCGGGCGCCCGTCACGATGGAAATATCAGTCGGCGAGTACGGCTACGATCCAATGGATTTTGCGCACATCATCGACGCACAGGCGGTGGACGTGCTACAGGCAGATGCATCACGATGTGAAGGCATAACCGGCTTGATGGTGGTCGACGCACTGTGCGAGGCAAACAATCTCCCGTTATCGACGCACTGTGCACCATCGCTTCACGCACACCCAGGTTGCGCCGCAAAGCGCGTGCGTCACGTCGAATACTTCCATGACCATGTCCGAATCGAAAAGATGTTCTTCGACGGAGTCCTCGTTCCAATCAATGGTGAATTACGACCTGACCTGTCGCGGCCGGGCCTTGGGCTTGAATTCAAGCGTGCAGACGCGGCGGCCTACGCAATATGACGAAGCTCAGCAATGCTGCCCGGGCCGTCCGGCGCCGCGAACCGCTGCCGACCGCGGGACCGGATCTGCCGTCACCGCCGCCCCGGCCCGACGCCGTACACACAACAAAATCCGCCGCCGAAGTCGCAGCTCTCGGCGCCGACCTGCAGTCCGCAGTTCGCGGAGAGGTGAGATTCAATGACGGTGACCGTGCACTGTATTCTACCGATGCCTCCAACTATCGACAGATACCGGTCGGGGTAGTGCTGCCGCGCGACGCGGACGATGTTGTGGCGGCCGTAGCGGTATGCCGGAAACACGGAGTTCCGATCGTTGCTCGCGGGGGCGGTACCGATCTGGCGGGCTCGACTTGCAACGCGGCCGTGGTGCTCGACATGAGCAAGTATATGAACCACGTGCTGGAGATCAACTGGGATGAAAAATGGGCCCGCGTCGAGCCAGGCACGGTTCTCGACGATCTGCGTGATCAGGCTGAGGAGCGCCATCTGACATTCGGACCGGATCCAGCGACGCACGATCGGAATACACTCGGCGGCATGATCGGAAACAATTCGTGCGGCATTCACGCGCAGATGGCTGGAAAGACCGAAGAGAACACACTCGAGCTGGAGATTCTCACCTACGACGGATTGCGCATGTGGGTGAAGCCGGTGGATGACACGGAACTCGCTCGCATAATGGCGGAGGGCGGCCGGCGCGGCGACATCTACAGGCGACTAAAGGGCATACGAGATGAGTACGCGGACGAAATCCGCGCAAAGTTCCCGCATATCCCGAGACTTGTCTCAGGCTATCCGCTTCAGCAACTGCTTCCCGAATGCGGCTTCAACGTAGCGCGCGCGCTTGTGGGCACCGAGAACACCTGCGTCACGGTGCTCCAGGCCAAGCTCCGGCTGGTTCACAGTCCACCATCTCGAACGGTGGTAGTGTTCGGCTTCGGCGATATCTTCGCGGCGGGGGATCAGGTCCCGTTCTGTAATACGCATTCGCCGATTGCCCTGGAAGGCATCGACGCGAGCATGTTCACGTATATGCAGGACAAGGACATGTCCACATCGGGGCGCCAAATGCTCCCGGCCGGTAACGCCTGGCTTGTTGTGGAGTTCGGCGCTGAGACGCGCGACGAGGCTGACAGCAAGGCGCGCGGATTGATGGATGCGTTCGAAGCCACATCCAGCCCGCCGACCATGAAGCTATTCGACAACAAGGAGCAGGAGAAGGAGCTCTGGAACATTCGGGAATCCGGTCTGGGATCGACTTCCAAGATTCCGCACGAGCCTGACTTCTATCCCGGATGGGAGGACTCAGCAGTCGCGCCCAAGGACGTGGGCAACTACCTGCGCGACTTTCAGAAACTCCTCAACAAGTACGACTACACCGCGTCTCTTTACGGTCATTTCGGTCAGGGCTGCATCCATTGCAGCATCGATTTCGGTTTGTACACCGCAGATGGAATCGCGCACTGGAAGGCATTCCTCAATGAAGCCGCGCATCTGTGTACCTCGTACGGCGGATCGCTGTCGGGTGAACATGGCGATGGCCAGGCGCGCGGCTCGCTCCTGCCGATCATGTTCGGCGACGTCATCATGAAAGCATTCCGCGAGTTCAAATCGATCTGGGATCCGGAAGGCATGATGAATCCCGGCAAGGTGATCGACGCGTACCCCGTTGACGAAAATCTTCGCTGGGGCACCCATTATCACCCGTGGGAGCCGCGGACGCATTTTTCCTTTCCGGAAGACAGCGGGAACTTCTCGTACGCCGCGAACCGATGCGTCGGAACGGGCA
>JALYYT010000125.1 GCA_030946285.1 Gemmatimonadota bacterium | reverse complement strand
GTAGGTGACACTGTTAAGCACGTGCGCAGTCGAGCCGTTGTAGTAGGTCGTGTTGATGTTGAAGTACTTGGACCCGCCGAGATTGCGCAGGAAGGATCCGATCAGCGAGCCATCACCTGATCCCGTGCCGTGGCTGTTGGTCGGTGCGCTGGCGTAGATCTGAGAGGTGCTCCAGTAGATTGCGACGACCTTCGTGACGCTGGGATTCACAATGAGCGGACCCCCGTGGTACGAAATCCCGGTGCTGCCACTCGGTCGCGCCGGATTCGACTTGGCGTAGAACTGCTTAGTGTGGAAAATGTGCCTTGTACTATTGAACTGGACGTTTTGCACAGCCGATGCGCCTGGTGTTGCGGCATTCGGAGACGTAGAGTCGGCGCAGGCGCCGAGTGTGAGGGCCGCGACAGACGCGGCGAGTGCAGCGTACTTACGGTTCATCCGGTTCTCCTAACTAGCAGGTTGAGCGGGCCAATGCGAACGCGCGTACGCGATGGCACACAGCAGTGAAAGCGTTCGCGACGAGTTTACCACGAGTTCACAACCACTGGATGCATCGAGCAAAATGGCCGGCATACCGGCGAACCAAAGTTGCCCAACAAAAATCTGACGGGCGACGATACAATGATCGGGCTCGGTTCGCAAGAGGTATCACGAAGTGGTCGTCGTGCCTCCCCCTTAGGGCGGCCTTTGGGGCGTTCTCCGTTGCAACATTTCGATCCACGCGGAACTCTTTCCCAGGCTTTCACATTGGCCAGCCCACAAGAAAAATGACAGGCCGGGAAGGAATCGAACCTGCAACCCTGTTTTGGAGAGAGAGCGTAAGGCCGCGGGAGCAGGAACATGCAGTGGTTATGTACACTACCACCGCGGCGTTCCGGTTCCGGCACAGAGTGGACGAGGCAGTCGATACCAGCAGAATGCCGGACGCGGGGGCGTAGGTGAGCACACCGAAAGCCGCCAGAGGACGACTTATCCTTACATTTGCCGCATTTCTTCACGACAATCACGGCCACGCTGTTCACATTCTATCAAGCTATCAAATCAGGAAGGAGCGCTCGTATGGCGACAATCGCGATCCGCGGTGCGGTGATTGTCACACAGACGGATCTCTCTTTCGCCTCGTACATTAGGTGCGAGAAGTGTGGCAACGTCGATGACATGAACGCTCAAACGTCCAGTCGAGTGTCTCCATATTCACCGATGCAGCAGTCTGTCCAATGCACAAAGTGCGGAAACTTGGAACGAGCCGAGTTTCAGGGGACCTAGCATCCACGGCGGTAGTCGGCAGGTCCTCCGCGCTGCGCTCATAGATTTGATTTCGTGTTGCGGTTGGAGAGGCAAACACGTAACACGTCGACCATCGCTCACGAACGGCAAGGGCTCCTGCCCGAATTCAACGGACCAGCAGCGAGGGAAATTGGTGCCTCGTGCCCACGCCCAAGCCGATGCACCACGTTCTCGAACCGCGATGCCCGTGGGATCGTTGGATTCCAGAACTCGCGAACGGACCGCTACGGTACCGTTACGGGATCGCAACTGTAGCAAAACTGTAGCAAATGCGCGGAAACTGTAGCGGCAAGTGCGGAAGCCCTTGGCGCGCGAAAAGTCCCCGTTGCACCTAAGTGCAACAAGGACTTGGAGTTATATCAGATTTTGACCAGTGCGCCCGGAGGAAGTCGAATCCCCAACCTTCTGATCCGTAGTCAGATGCTCTATCCAATTGAGCTACGGGCGCATTCACTGCATGGGGTCTCTCGACCGCCGTCATTCAGACTGCTATGGGCGGTACAAGACTCGAACTTGTGACCTCCACGATGTCAACGTGGCGCTCTAACCAACTGAGCTAACCGCCCGGAGCCTGCTTTCGCACACTTTTTCGCTGTAAGCGGGAGACGGGACTTGAACCCGCGACCCCAACCTTGGCAAGGTTGTGCTCTACCAACTGAGCTACTCCCGCAAATCGCTCGCTTCGAGCGCACTACTTTCTGAACAACTGTTCAGCCCAGTGGAGCGAAGGGGGATCGAACCCCTGACCTCTTGAATGCCATTCAAGCGCTCTACCAACTGAGCTACCGCCCCGGAACCGGATAAACATTCTGGGCATTTCTGCCCCGGAACCCCTGTCCGGCAGGAACCGCGAAGGATATCTGGGGGTATCGTGAAAGTCAAGAAATGTCATCGACTTCTGGGCCTAGACAGCGGCCCCACGGCCGGTATCTTGCACCGCGATCCCACTGTCTGAGTGGGGATTGTCATCCACACGACTTCAGCGCCGCGAGAGCGGCGTCTGATACATATAGAGTAAAGAGGCTAACATGGCCGAAGTCAAACCGCGCCGCCGCCGGGGTACAGGTACCTCGCCGGCTGGTATAGCGCCCAGCGAGCCCGAGCGCGACATACTGGATCAGTACCTGTATGAAGTGAGCACGTATCCGCTTCTCAAGGGCACTGAAGAAATAGACATTGCGCGCAAGATCCGCGCGGGCGATGCGGATGCGCTGCAGGAACTGGTCAAGCGCAATCTCCGTTTCGTCATCTCCGTCGCGAAGAAGTATCAGAATCGTGGCTTGCCCCTCATCGACCTGATCGGTGAAGGCAACGTCGGTCTGCTCACTGCTGCGCGCAAGTTCGATCCCGATCAGGGCGTCAAGTTCATCTCGTACGCCGTATGGTGGATCCGTCAGGCGATCCTGTCTTCGCTTGCACGTCAGGGACGCACCGTTCGCGTTCCGCTCAATCGCACCGCTGATCTCTCGCGCATCATCAAGGCGTCGGAGATCCTTCGTCAGAAGCTGCGTCGCGAACCAACGCCGAACGAGCTCGCGCAGATCACGGGGCTTTCCGTTGATGTAGTGCAGTCGCTCGCCGCCCTCAACACTGGCGACGTGCGTCTCGATGCACCCATGGACCCGGAAGGCGATCGTTCGCTCATCGAGCGCTTCGTCGCCGACGAGATGCCCGACACCGAGGAAGAGGCAATGAACCGCTTCCTCAACGACGAAATCGAAACGGCGTTGCGCACGCTGCCACCGCGCGATGCCAAGGTTCTCAAGCTGTACTTCGGTCTCGAAGGTGGACGCGAGCACACCCTCGAGGAAATCGGTTCCATGCTTGGTGTCACCCGTGAACGCGTTCGTCAGCTGCGCGACCGGGCACTGAAGCGGCTCCGCGAAGGCGATGTCGGCCGGGCGTTGAGCAGCTTCGCGGCCTAGCGTTGATATAGCAGGAGATTCATTCGCGGCCAGTGTTCGGTTCGGTCCGGACACTGGCCGTTTTTTCCGCCCGCACGCAGCCCCAGGCACTCAATGATCAAGCTCGACAACGTTTACAAGGCCTTCGGCGAGAAAAAAGTTCTCGAAGGTTTCTCCCTTGAGGTTGACGAGGGTGAGACGATGGTCATCATCGGCTACTCCGGCACCGGAAAATCGGTGGCGATCAAGCACATCGTCGGTCTGCTCACTCCCGACCAGGGCACCGTGTTCGTGGACGACCTGGAAGTGCCGGAGCTTTCACGCGAAGATCTGTATCAGCTGCGCCAGCGCATCGGTTACGTGTTCCAGTTCGCGGCGCTGTTCGATTCAATGACGGTGGGGGAGAATGTCGCCATGGCGCTGCGCAAGATGCGGACGATGTCAGAGACCGAGATCGCCGAGCGCGTGAAGGAGTCGCTCGCACTTGTCGATCTTCCCGACGCCGAGAACAAGCTGCCCGCGGAGCTTTCAGGAGGAATGCGCAAGCGAGTAGGTATCGCGCGCGCGATTGCGAAGCGGCCGAAATACATTCTCTACGACGAACCCACCACTGGCCTCGATCCCGTAACGTCAGCTGTCATCGACGAACTGATGATACGCATGCGCGAAAAACTCGGCGTCACAAGCGTCGTGATCACGCATGACATGCGAAGCGCATACTCTGTCGGCACGCGGATAGCGATGCTGTACGAAGGAAAGGTGCGCCAGGTCGGAACCGTCGATGAAATCCGGAACACCACCGATCCGGTCGTGCGCCAGTTCATAGAAGGGAAGGCCACACTCGACGTGGCGATGGCAGGCGTTTGAGGTGGGTGCGATGAGCGAGACATCTCCCAACTCACCCTGCGTTCTGGTTTACGCATCGCGGGAACGCGCGCGTTCGTTTGCCCGCACCGCGTTCCCGCGCAAGCGTGGTCGGACGGTCATCGTTCGGACGATTCCCGAGTTCGACGCGGCCATCCGGCGCGAATTGATCGACGCCGTCGTCGTGGACCTCGGTGCGCAGGGCGAAGAGTGCTGGATCGTCGCTTCGCGCGCGGCGGATTTCCCGAGCACCCCGTTCTTCGGGCTCGTTCCGTTCAGAACGACCGACTCGGAAGCCTTCACGCGGAGTGCGACGCTCGGCTTCAGTGACGTGCTCTGCGAGGCGGTGGACGAAGCTTCTGCACGCGATCTGGTGGCGCCCTGTGGCTATTCCGCACGTTTCGCCCGCGCACTGGCTGACGCGCCTCCGGAACTCGGTCTTAACACCGAGACTCAGCTCCGTACCTGGAACGCGATCGTCCAGCACGCCGGACGACCGGTCACGACCAGCACTCTCGCCGCGGTGATGGGTGTCACCCGTGAACACCTCAGCCGGAACTTTGCCCGCGACCATGGCGCCAATCTGAAGCGGGTCATCGACCTGGTCCGGCTCATCTCGGCGGCGGAATTGTCAAAGAATCCGGGCTACGACGTGAGGGATGTGGCGGCCGTGCTCGGGTTCGCCTCGTCTTCGCACCTGGCTGTCACCACCCAGAGAATCGCCAGTACCCGACCCGCTTCCCTCCCGGGATTGAGGGCCGTGGACCTCATCGACCGGTTCGTCCACGGCCGAACCAGGAGCCGCGTTGCAGGAAAAGAAGGCTTGTGATAAGTTTCACAAGCTCGCCCCAAGCATAATTTCCCGCTATTAATCATGGCCACTGACACCGCGCTCCGTCCTGGCGAAATCAAGGACATTCTCCTTCGTGAGATCGAAGCCGCCGACCTGAACGACCTCAAGGTCGAGGAAGTCGGAACCGTTCTCGAAGTGAAAGACGGTATCGCCCGCATCTACGGCCTCTCGAAGGCCATGGCCGGCGAGATGTTGAACGTCACATCGTCGGAAACCGGCGAGCTGGTCACCGCGCTGGCGCTGAACCTTGAAGAGGACAACATCGGTGCCGTCATCCTGGGAGACTATCTGGTCCTCAAGGAAGGCGACGAGGTCCGTCGGACCGGCCGCGTGCTCGAGGTCCCCGTCGGACCGGAGCTCATCGGCCGCGTCGTCGACGCCCTCGGCCGGCCGCTCGACGAGCGTGGCTCCATCAACGCCAGTCACTCACGCAAGGTTGAGAGCGAGGCGCCGGGAATCATCGTGCGCCAGCCGGTGAAGGAGCCGCTCCAGACCGGGATCAAGGCCGTCGATTCCATGATTCCGATCGGGCGCGGCCAGCGTGAGCTCATCATCGGCGATCGCGGAACCGGCAAGACGGCGATCGCGATCGACACGATTCTGAACCAGAAGGGAACCGGCGTTGTCTGTGTCTACGTCGCCATCGGCCAGAAGGCTTCGACGGTCGCTGCGGTTGTCGAGCGCCTCCGCACTGCGGGCGCGATGGACTACACGATCGTCGTCGTCGCCAGCGCCGCTGACCCGGCTCCAATGCAGTACATCGCTCCGTACTCCGGTTGCGCGATGGCCGAGTACTTCATGTACAACGAGGGCAAGGCCACGCTCTGCGTGTACGACGATCTGTCCAAGCAGGCAGCCGCGTACCGCCAGATCTCGCTCGTGCTTCGGCGTCCTCCGGGACGCGAAGCGTATCCGGGTGACGTTTTCTATCTGCACAGTCGTCTGCTCGAGCGCGCCGCGAAGATGAGCGAAGATCAGAGCGTCGTGGATGGCAAGACGATCTTCGTGGCTGGCGGATCTCTCACCGCACTTCCGATCATCGAGACGCAGGCCGGTGACGTTTCGGCCTACATCCCGACGAACGTGATCTCGATCACTGACGGACAGATCTTCCTCGAGGCGGATCTCTTCTACTCCGGCGTCCGCCCCGCGGTGAACGTCGGCATCTCGGTGTCACGCGTGGGTGGCGCGGCACAGACCAAGGCGATGAAGGGCGTCGCCGGTCGTCTTCGCCTCGATCTCGCGCAGTACCGTGAGCTCGAAGCGTTCGCGTCGTTCGCGTCCGATCTTGACGCGGCGACCAAGAAGCAGCTCGATCGCGGAGCACGCACGGTCGAGATCCTGAAGCAGCCGCAGTACCAGCCGATGCCGGTGGAGACGCAGGTGATGGTCATCTACGCCGTCACGAACGGCTTCGTGGATGAAGTGCCAGTCGCCGAGATCCGTCAGTGGGAGCATGACTTCCTCGCCTTCATGGCCGCGCAGTTCCCGCAGGTGGGGGAAAAGATCCGCACCGAGAAGGCTCTCTCGAAGGATCTCGAGGCGGAGCTGAAGCGCGCGATCGAGCGTTTCAACTCCACGCGCAAGAAGTCCGCGTAGTCTGCGTCACTGCACACCGAAATCAGGGCATAACGGCAAAGCATGGCGAAAGGAAGAGAGCTAAAGGGTCGCATCAAATCCGTCGAGAACACGCGCAAGATCACGCGCACGATGGAGATGGTCGCGACTTCGAAGATGAAGCGGGCACAGGACCGTGTAGTTGCGGCGCGCCCATACGCGCGCGCACTCGCGGAAGTCATAGCTGATCTCTACTCACCGGACCTCGCGGAGCAGTTTCCGCTGCTGCGTCAGCCGGCGCAGACGCGGCGAGCCGCGGTACTGCTGCTCACTTCCAATCGGGGACTCGCTGGCGCGTTCAACGCCAATCTGATCAAGGAAGCGCGCCTGCTGCTGCAGAAGCTGGAAGGTGAGGGAACGGAGATTGAGCTCCACGTGGTCGGACGCAAGGGTATCGGTTTCTTCCGTTACCTCGGCCGCACGCTGGGCGTTGCACGCACCGACATCACCGATCGTCCGACTGCCGAGGATGCACGGGGACTTGCTGATTCATTGATCGAGCAGTTCACCAACGGAACGCTCGACGCGTTCTACATAGTGTACGCGAAGTTCAACTCCGCGCTTTCGACGCCGCCGACCGCGGAGCTCGTGCTTCCGGTGACGCCGCCAGAGCGAAAGGGAGCAGCGCGTGATTACATCCTCGCGCCGTCGGCGGATGCGATTCTCACCGAACTGCTCCCACTCTACGTGCGCAATTCCGTGTACCGCGCGCTCGTGGAAACCGTCGCAGGCGAACAGAGCGCCCGTCGTACCGCGATGAAGAACGCGACTGACAACGCGAGCGACATGATCAACATCCTTCGCCGCACGTACAACCGCGCCCGTCAGGCGCAGATCACGCAGGAAATCGCCGAGATCGTCGGCGGTGCAGCAGCGCTCGAGTAGGGACAGCAGGGCGGTAAGACGGAGTAAGGCGCGGTACGCAGGGCACTCTAGGACACGGCAGGGCGCAGTAAGGCGCGGATGCATCCGCGCCTTACTCAGGGACGCAGACGGCATTTAAAACCGGACACCACATGACCACCGCAATCGATACCGAAACGCACACCGGCAGAATCATCCAGGTCATCGGACCCGTACTCGACGTCGAGTTCGAGACGGATCACCTTCCGGAGATCTACAATGCGCTCCGCATTCAGGGGAAGACCGAAGCCGGCGTGCCGATAGATGTCACCGTCGAAGTGCAGCAGCACATCGGACGGAACCAGGTTCGCGCTGTCGCGATGTCGTCAACCGACGGCGTCGAGCGCGGCATGGAAGTGATTGACACGGGATCCCCGATCACCGTTCCGGTCGGCGCTCCCGCACTCGGCCGCATCCTCAACGTGATCGGAGAGCCGGTGGACAACGGCGCCCCGATTCCGGCGGACGCGGTCCGGTGGCCCATTCACCGCTCGGCTCCGAAGTTCGCGGATCTCGAGCCGAAGACGGAAGTCTTCGAAACCGGAATCAAGGTCGTCGATCTCATCGCCCCATTCGTGAAGGGTGGAAAGATCGGACTGTTCGGTGGTGCAGGCGTCGGCAAGACGGTCGTCATTCAGGAACTCATCAACAACGTGCAGAAGGGCCACGGCGGCCGGTCCGTGTTCTGCGGCGTCGGCGAGCGTACGCGCGAAGGCAACGATCTCTACATAGAGTTCAAGGAAGCCGGCATTCTCGATTCCGTGGCGCTCATCTACGGTCAGATGAACGAGCCGCCGGGAGCGCGTCTGCGAGTCGGGCTTTCGGGCCTGACTGTCGCTGAGTACTTCCGCGACGTCGAGAACCAGGACGTGCTCCTGTTCATCGACAACATCTTCCGCTTCACGCAGGCCGGCTCGGAGGTGTCCGCACTTCTCGGGCGCATGCCGAGCGCCGTCGGTTACCAGCCGACTCTGGCGACGGAAATGGGAGAGCTTCAGGAGCGCATCACCTCGACGCGCAACGGATCGATCACTTCGGTGCAGGCGATCTACGTTCCGGCCGATGACATCACCGATCCGGCGCCGGCAACCGCGTTCGCCCACCTCGACGCCACTGTCGTTCTGTCGCGCGCGATTACCGAACTCGGCATCTATCCCGCCGTTGACCCGCTCGCTTCCTCGTCGCGCATTCTCGATGCGGCGATCCTGGGCGAACGCCATTACAAGGTTGCGACAGACGTGCAGCGCATTCTTCAGCGCTATCGCGAGCTGCAGGACATCATCGCCATTCTCGGAATGGACGAGCTCTCCGAAGACGACAAGCTGGTCGTCGGACGCGCACGCCGTCTGCAGCGCTTCATGTCGCAGCCGTTCGCCGTCGCCGAGCAGTTTACCGGCATCCCGGGCAAGTACGTGAAGCTCGAAGAGACGATCTCCTCGTTCGAGCGCCTCGTGGCCGGCGAGTTCGATACATACCCTGAGCAGGCGTTCTTCATGGCTGGTGGCGCGGACGACGTCATCGCGAACGCCGCGAAGTTCAAGAGCTGATAATGCTTCGTGTGTCAGTCATCTCGCCCGAGCGAGTACTGTTCGAAGGGGAAACCGACTCGGTGGTCGCCCCCGCATTCGACGGCGAGGTTGGCATTCTCACTGGCCACGCCGCAATGATGACCGTGCTCGGCAATGGCGAGCTGCGGCTTGGCGGAGCCGGTGGCGCAGTCGGCGCGCACCGGTTCCACGTGGAGGGAGGATTTCTCCAGGTAGCGGATGACCAGGTTCGCGTCGTGACGGAAAAGGCCACGGCAGCGTAGCCTTCTCTGTCTTTCCCGCGAAAGCAGGGATGACGGATTGACACCGCAGCGTGATTTCGGGAGGGCCAGTCCGCTGGTCCTCCTTTTGCGCTTGCAACCCATAAAGCCTTTTTCCCTTCGCCAAATGCCCGATACGCTCCTGCGCGTGCTGGTCGTGGACGACAATCGCGACAACGCGGATATTATTCGGCAGTACCTGGAAAGTACGAGAGAGTACGTTGTCGACGTCGCCTACGGCGGAGACGAGGCCCTCAAGGCATTCCGAGAGGCCAGACCCGATCTGGTGCTTCTCGACGTCATGATGCCACCGGGGCCCAACGGATGGGACGTGTGCCGCATCATGAAGAGCGAAACCGATCACGCTGCCCCGACGCGCGTTATTATGGTGACAGCGCGCGACGACCTGGCTGACAAGCGAACCGCTCTGCAGACAGGCGCCGATGATTTCCTGGAGAAGCCGCTGGATCTTTCCAAGCTGATGTCCGCCGTCAGGCGGAACGCCGCAACCCTTTCGGCGCGATCCGGCGCCGGGAATACGACCGGTTCCGCCGGCTCGCGACGCCGGGTCAACCAGGCGTGACATCCCGTTACACCGGTCCGCCGCTTGGCCGGCGTGTCGGTGACTCCATCCTCGCTGCGTCGCGCGCGATGCCGGCGCGCGATGCCCGGAATTCGCTTCCGACGCTCGTCGCTGCGATAGACAGTCTTCGCACGCCCGTGCAGGAGCGCGGCGCACTCGTGATCCTGTATCTCAACTTCGATCGCTACGCCAAGGTCGAGGAGATCTACGGATGGGAAAAACTCGACGCGGTGCTGGACACCACGGCGAGAGAACTTGCCCGCATTCTTGCCGAGACGCCGCTGCGCGCTGCGCGTCTCGCGGTGAGTCACATCAACGACGACGATTTTCTCCTGTTCTACGTGCCGCCGAACGAGCCGCCCGGACGCGAGGACGGCGACGACGGCGATCTGAGCGAGGAGCTGGTTGCCCGGTTGCACTCAGGCATCGCTGAATGCCTCGAGGAGGTACATGGCGCGGACATCGCCTCACTGTTCGATCTGTACGTTGGTCGTGCTGTCGTTCAGTACGATCCCAAGGCGCGGCTCGAGCGTGTCGTGTATCGCGGTATCCGCACCGCGGCCAGCAATGCGCACAATCTGGAGCAGCGGGAGCGGCTGAGACTCGCCGATGATCTGCGTGAGACGCTCCGGACCGGTGCGGTTTACGTGGACTATCATCCAATCGTGAACGCCGCAACAGGCGATGTGTTCGGTTACGAAGCGCTCGCCCGCGGATCGATTCGCTCCCTGCGCAGACCCGAAGTCATGTTCGAGGTGGCGGCCGAAGCAGGGCTCATCTGGGAACTCAGCCGGTTATGCCGCGCGCGTGCAATCCAGGGAATGAACCAGCTTCTCAAACCGGGAGAGCTGTTATTCATCAACGTTGATCCGCACGATTTCTCTGATCCCGAATTCGGCGACAATGCGCTCGATTCTGCAGATTCTGCCGACGCGCATCGAATCGTCATCGAAATAACCGAGCGTACGGCGATCAAGGATTATCCGAGATTTCGCGGCCGGCTCAGCGCCTTTCGCGAGCGCGGCTTCCGTTTCGCGGTTGACGATGCCGGAAGCGGCTACGCCGGACTGGGCTCGATTGCCAATCTCGAGCCCGACTTCATCAAGCTCGACATTTCCCTCATCAACGGCATCGACGAGAATTTCATCAAGCAGGATCTGGTGGAGACTCTCGTGCGATTCGCGAACGACCAGGGAGCGAAGGTCATCGCCGAGGGCGTGGAGTACGAGCAGGAATACGAAGTGGTCCGGTCACTTGGAGTCCACCTCGTGCAGGGCTTCTACCTACACCGTCCGCAACAGCTCCCGAACGATCTCGAAGGAACGGTCGGCGGCGCCTAGCTCTGTCGCCACTACCGCTCCGATAGCTTCTGAGCGATCCGCGCGCTCGCGCGGGTCCGACATCAATCGCTCGGCGAGACGTGAAAGTTCACCGGCGTCGTGCGCCGTGATCGCACCGGCGCTTCGCAGCATCAACTGCGCGTCGCGCGAGCGCGCGCTGTTCGGCCCGATGAGGACCGGAACACCGAACACCGCCGGTTCCACGAGCGAGTGGAGTCCGGCATCTTGAAAACCGCCTCCGACGTACGCCACCGTCGCAAGGTCGTACAGCTCGGCGAGCACGCCCATCCTGTCCACCAGGAGGACGTCGGTTTCGGGGCCCGCGGCGTCGAGTCCTGCGCACGACAGTGACTCATCGCGCGCCCAGCGCTCGAGCGATGCAAGGTGCGGCGGCGTGAGTTCGTGCGGAGCGATCACGATTCGCGCGGTCGGCAGGTTTGCGCGCACAGTGCGCCACGCGGACAGCAGATGACGTTCATCCGATGGCCATGTGGAACCAGCGACGAGCGTTGGACGAGGCACCCTGAGTGCGCCGACCAGAGCAGTATTCCGTGCGCCGGTGTGCGCGCGTGACCATGCCTGGTCGTAGCGGGTGTCTCCCGTCACGCGGACTCTGCCTTCGCGCGCTCCAGCGCGAACGAGGCTTTCCGCGTCGGCGGAACTGGCCGCGCCGATCGCATCCAGTGAACCGTACGCGTCACGCGTGAGGAGCGCGCCGATCCTGCTCGCGCGCATGGAGCCACGCGGCATGGAGGCGCTCACTACTCCGAGCCGGACATCCTGCGCGGCGGCTTCACGAACCAGCGCTGGCCAGACGTCACCCTTCGAGAACACGATTGCGGTCGGATCGAGTGCGGCGAGTGCGGTGCGTGCACTGCTGGCCGTGTCGAATGCGAGGTAATCGCTGAAATCCACGCCGATCTGATGTGCGAACAGTTCGGCGCTGGGCGAAAAGTATGTGAAGGCGGTCTGTACCAGCGGCATGGACCTGCGGACTCGCTGGAGCACCGGAAGCGCCATCATTGCTTCCCCCACCGATGCTGCGTGCATCCAGAGCAGCGGTCGCGATCTGTCGCGCGTCTTTCGGCCCCATTCCTCGTAACGTCGCCGAAGTCCGCGGCGTGAGGAGAACGTGCGCCCGACCTTGCCTCCAACGCCCTGCGGCATCAGGGCGGCGACCAGTTCGGCCGTGTGGCCGACGGAGCCGTAGGCGGCACCAATCCAGCGATTCACTCTCGCTCCATCGATTGCCGCCGCCCCGCGCGCTACTTCACGCCCGCGAGAGCCTGGTCGATATCCGCTTTCATCTCCGCGGTCGGAACTGCACCCTCCACGAGTCTGGAGCCGATCCAGAAACTGGGTGTGGCATTGACACCGCCGCCGCGAGCGCGTTCCTGATCACCGGCGACCAGCGCAGCAATACCGGGCGACGCAAGGCACGACTTGTATGCGGGCAGGTTGACGCCGACTGACTGAGCGAGCGATGTGAACGTGGCCGACGGGTCGGACTCCGTTTCCCATTTGTGCTGGGTTGCGAACAGCGAATCGTGCATGGGCCAGAAGTGATCCTGTGCACCGGCGCACATCGCCGCGATCGCTGCTTCGTGCGCGTGCGCGTGAATTGAAAGCGGGAAATTCACGTACGCCATCCTGACCTTGCCCGTCTTCACGTAATCGTTCACGATCATCTGGTAGGTCGCGTCGTGCCACTCCTTGCAATACGGGCACTGGAAATCGCTGACTTCTATCAGCCAGAGCCTGGCCGAAGGCGACCCCTGAATCCGGCTCGCGTCAGCGAGCTTGGCGAGCGAATCCTTCGCGCCCGCACCGGCTGGGATTGATGACGCCGCCGGGACAGGGGGCGTCGTGTTTGCCTGCGCGTCCTTCGGACTGGAGCAGGCGACCGATACAATTGTGATGCCGGCTACGAGGGCGAGTCCGGCGATTCCGTTGACTATGGCAGTACGCATACGGTAAATAGTATGGTGCTACAGAGCCTACTTCAATCGGTGATGCTTGCGCTGCTTCTTCAGAGCGGTCCGCCGATTCCCCAGCCTGTCGGTCTCGTCAACGACTTCGCACATGTGATCCCTGCGGACGCGGCGGCGCATATCGAGCAGATCGCGGCCGATGTGCGGAACAAGTCGCGTGGCGAATTCACGGTGGTGACGCTTGCCGACATCGGCGATTACGCAGTGTCCGACGTCGCGCTCAAGATCGGTCGCGAGTGGAAGGTCGGAAAGATCGGGAACCCCGGCGACCCGACGCGAAACGCCGGTGCGGTGATTCTCGTGGTCCCCAAGGAAACAAATTCCGATGGGCACGGTCGCTGTTTCGTGCTCACGGGAAACGGCGCCGAGGGATTCATCACCGATGCGGACGCCGGGGCAATGTGCCGGCAGGCGATCCCGTTCTTCCAGCAGAAGGATTACGGTCGCGGCATCGAGCTGCTGACATTGCTCACCGCGCAGCGGTTCGCCAACGAGTTTCACTTCACGGTCGATACGGCGCTGCATGCGCCGGAGCCGGTTGAAGCGCCGCGATCTTCGGGTGGTGGCGGCATCCCGCCGCAGCTCTATTTCCTGATTTTTATATTCGTGTTGATCGCCCTCAGCAGCCTGCGGCGTGGCCGGCGAGGATGCGGAGGCTGCCTGCCCTTGTTCATTCCGTGGGGTGGTGGCGGCTTCGGCGGCGG
>JALYYT010000108.1 GCA_030946285.1 Gemmatimonadota bacterium | reverse complement strand
GGAAGTGGTCTTCGCACGTCACTGGTCGTCTCGAACTGGTCGCGCAATCCACTGCGCAGTAATGGTCGCTTCGACATCCTGACCAGATCGTCATGATCTGCAAAGGACGTCGTTGCTGCTCGCACACAGCCAACGGGCGTTACTCCTGCAACGCGACGGTTACGAACCAATTCGACGCGCCGTGGATCCACGCCTTCGGCGAGGATGACGGGGTCCGGGAGATGTCCCGGTCCCGGCGTTACTCCTGCAACGCGACGGTTACGAACCACAGCGACGCGCCGTGGATCCACGCCTGCGGCGAGGATGACGGATTATTCCGGCACACGCCTTCGGCGAGGATGACGGATTATTCCGCCATACGCCTTCGGCGAGGATGACGGATTATTCCGCCATACGCCTTCGGCCAGGATGACGGAGGGGTTCCTCAGATCCGGCGCGTCTCTCCCCGATCGGCGATCCAGAGCAGCGCAGGGTCGAGCCCACCACGCGTCCATTCGCTCCGGGTGAGTCGCGGCGGTTCGTCCATGGGTTCGTCCGTGAGTTTGAACGTGCCCCAGTGCATGGCGATGAAGACGCACGAGCGCCCTCCGTTTTCCGCGACGATGTCGGTGTACGCCGATACCGCCTCCTCTGGCGCCATGTGCACCGGCCCCATGAACCAGCGCGGATCGTACGCGCCGATGGGCATGAACGCCGCGTCGAACGGGCCGAGCTCTCGGGTGATCGCGCCGAACTCGGGATGTCGACCGGTGTCTCCGGTAAAGAACACCGCCCGATCACCCGCACGGATGGTCCATCCGCACCAGAGTGTCGAATTGCGATTGTTCACTCGCCGGCCGGAAAAATGTTGGGCGGGAGTACACGTGATGTCGAGACCGCATGAGTGAACGCCATGCCACCAGTCCAGCTCGGCGATCACCTTCGCGCCGCGCTTCCTGAGCCATGCACCCGTCCCTAGCGGTGCAATCCATTCCGCCGCCGGATGATCGCTGACGATGCGATGGACAGTGCCGAGATCGAGATGGTCGTAGTGATCGTGCGACATCACCACCAGGTCTATCGGCGGAAGCTGATCGAATGCAACTCCGGGTGCCGACATCCGCTTCGGGCCTAGAAAGCTCACCGGGGAAGCACGCTCGCTCCATACCGGGTCGAGTAGAACATTGACGTCGCCCATCTGGAGCAGAAAGCTCGAGTGACCGACCCAGGTCACTATGATGTCACCCGGCGCCGCGCACGGCTTCAGGAACGCCGAAGCGACGGCTGGCGGTACGGGCGCGAGGGCGTATGCTCGACGAGCTTCGCGCCTCGTCATTACCCATTTCAGAAAATCACCCAGACCGTGCGGCTGCGCGTGAGGCCACGGATTCCTGAATCGGCCACCAGCCTCGCGGTGTGGAGCGCTCTGCGAAAGTATGACGGGCTCGCCGTGCGAATGCATCAATGAACATAAGTGGCCGTCCAGGTCCTCACGCTCCTCGTTCGGGGTCACAAACTGCAGCTCGGTGACATACCTTCCGAGGGTGGCGGTTCGCGCCACCAGGTAACAGGAGAAGCTTCATGCACAGAGTCCGCGTCTGCACGCTGCAGTACCTGATTCGCCCGATCAACACGTTCGAGGAATTTCGCGACCAGGTCGCAGCGCTCGTGGAAACGGCTGCCGATTACAAATGCCAGCTGGTCGTGTTCCCCGAGTATTTCACGGTCCAGCTGCTCACCCTCGGCGACGTCCGGCGTCCGATGCCGGAACAGATCCGGGCCCTGGCGGCACAGACCCCGCGCTTCCTTGAGCTGATGACGGACCTCGCGCGCCGGCACAATATCTATGTCGTCGCCGGTACGATCCCGGTGCTCGTCCCGGGAACGGATCAGGTACGCAACATCTCGCACGTGCTCTCACCGTCAGGCAGGTGTGAACAGCAGGCAAAACTGCACATGACCCGTTTCGAGAGCGAGGAGTGGTTCGTATCGCCGGGTGCCGGACTCAAGGTTTTCGACACAGCGATAGGCCGCATGGCGGTGACGGTGTGCTACGACGTGGAATTTCCGGAAGTCGCACGCGCCGCGGCGCGACTCGGTGCCAACATCCTGGTCGTCCCGAGTTGTACCGACGACCGTCAGGGATTCCTCCGCGTGCGCTACTGCGCCCACGCGCGTGCCATCGAGAACCAGATGTTCGTCATTCACTCGTCCACCGTCGGTTCGTTACCCATGGTGCCTGCGGTGCATCTGAACTACGGTCAGGCGTCCATACTCACGCCGAGCGACTTCCAGTTCGCGCGCGACGGAATCCTCGCCGAGGGAAATCCGAATCAGGAGATGATGGTGATCGGAGAGCTCGACGTGGCATCGCTCATGGAGGCACGCACGCGCGGCACCGTCGTTCCGCTGCTCGACAGCGAGCGCACCGCGGACGCCATCCGGGATGTGGAGGTACTCACTCTGTGAGTTCTGCGGACGACATTCGCATCGAGCAGACCGGACCGGAGCACTTCGCAGGGGTGATGCAGCTCACCTCGCGCGTGTATCCGGGATCGCCTTGCTGGACGCCGGAGCAGCTGGCCACCCACAACGCGGTATTTCCCGAAGGCCAGATCGTCGCGGTGCGTACATCGGACAACGCGGTCGTCGGTATCGCTGCAAGTCTCATCGTGTGGTGGGACGACTACGACATCGACACATCATGGCGCGACTTCACCGCGGGAGGCACGTTCGCGAACCATGATCCGGTGCAGGGTCGAACACTGTACGGCGCGGAGGTGATGGTTGACCCGGACCTCCAGGGACGCGGCGTCGGTTCCAGGCTCTACTCGGCACGTCGAAAGCTGACGCGTGACCTTGGTCTGCTCCGCATACGCGCGGGCGCGCGGCTGCGCGACTATCATACCGTCGCGGACCGGATGACCGCAGAGGAATATGTCGCGGCTCTGGTGCGAGGCGAGAAGGCGGACCGCACGGTGAGTTTTCAGTTGCGGCACGACTTCCACGTGATCGGTGTGGTATCCAACTACCTGCGTCACGACCCCGAAAGTCTCGGTCACGCGGCGGTTATCGAGTGGGTCAACTCCGCCGTCGCCGAAAGGGAGGGATACAGCACGGACGTTTGGCCACCGAAGAAATAGCGGCACGACGACTTGCAGCACGTACTACGTGAACAGCGTCGCGTTCTCCCTGACGTGCTTCTCCGAGCGCATTCCCACGACGACGCTCGCCACATGCGGGATCATTCTCACGAAAGACAACGCGCAGGCAGCATCGCTCGTCGCTTCAGGAAATGCAGCGCGTGCTGCCGGTGGAAGATCCAGCGCCAGTCTGCCCTGCATGAGTGGAGCAACGGCGATCATTGCGACACCGAGTTCATCCGCCGCTTCGAGCGCAGTGCGCTCGTGCGCGTTCACATGCTGCGTGGGGACGCGCACGCCTTCCATCATCGCAAGATTGATAGGCATCTGCAGTGCCACGAAATGATGATCGTCGCCGGCGATGCTTTTCGCGGTAGTGACGAGCGTTTCGATCGACAGATGCGCCGAGTCCGATGGCGCAACGCGAAGTCCATTCCACGTCGCGCAGCCATAGGATTCGATCAGGCCATCACTCACGCATGCTTCGAGCTCGGTGAATGCCGCCCGCATCCGCGTGTCGAATTCCTCTCGCGATACGGCGTCCAGCTGCTGCTCGGGATTGTGTATGTAGTAGATGTCAATCTTGCTGACGCAGAGATTGGAATGGCTTCGCTCGATCTGATCCCGCAGAAAGCCGGGTGCGATGCAGTGACCGCCAGCGACGAGGTCGGCCGCATCAACGATTCCCGTTTCCAGATACTCCCCCTCGATGTATGCGCGATACTCCGCCTTCGACTCGGGCGGCGGGGACTCGAGCGGGAGATATCCGCCCTTGGTGGTGACAAATAGTCTCGATCCTTTCGTCCCACGGTCGCGCAGAAGTCGTCCGATCACCCGCTCCGATCGCTGGCAGCGGTAGTTGATTGCGGTATCGATGTGATTGAGTCCGATCGCTAGCGCCGCTCGTATCGCAGCGTGGTACGCTTCGTCCTCTTCGTCGGATGGCGCGCCGAGGGCTGTTCCGATTCCAAGGTGCGAGAGGGGAGGTGCGTGGATCTGCGTTTCGGGACTTTCTGGACTGGCCATGTGGCCGGATGATGACGGTAGCCACTCAGCCACGCAAGAGGCCGGCGATAAATGCAGGGCAGTGCACACAACATCATGCCGAACGATCGTTCGGAAAGTGGCATTACCGTACTGGCGCGAGAATGTCTTTATAGATTACAGGGCTACATCTGTTACACCGCTCAACCACCCGAAAATGCCCCACTTCGCAGCTCTGGCCACCGCCTGGTGGAAGCCGCTTCTGTTCATTGTCATCGCCGGCCATCTCACCAATGTCAGCGTGACGATCTTTCTGCACCGCGCCCAGACGCATCGCGGCGTCAGACTTCACTATCTGGCCGCACTCCCCATGCGTATCTGGCTGTGGCTGTCCACGGCGATCGTGACCAAGGAATGGGTCGCGTGTCACCGCAAGCATCACGCGTTCGCCGATCGCGAAGGTGATCCGCATTCGCCCCTGATGGAAGGACTGCGCAACATCGTTCTGAAGGGCGCCTTCTATTACAGGAAGGCGGTTCGCCAGCCGGGCATGCTCGAGAAGTACGGTAAGGGTACACCGACCGACTGGCTCGAGCGTCACGTCTTCTCGAAGCTCAACTGGGTCGGCATCCTCGTGATGCTCGCAATTGATATCTGGCTCTTCGGATTCTTCATCGGGCCGCTCGTGTGGGGCGTGCAGATGATCTGGATTCCGTTCTGGGCGGCGGGTATCGTGAACGGTGTCGGTCACGCGATCGGCTATCGCAACTTCGACGTGAAGGACGAGAGCCGCAACATCTCGCCCATCGGCATCTGGCTCGGAGGCGAGGAGCTTCACAACAACCATCACGCCGATCCTCACAGCGCAGTCTTCTCGGCGCGTTGGTTCGAGCTGGACATCGGCGCCGTGTATCTCCGCATCCTGTCAGTGTTCCGTCTCGCGGAGATCACGTATGCGCGCGGAATGCGGAACGACCCCACGGAGCTGCGCGACGCCGCCTGAGGCGCCGCGCAACCGGTAAGACAGATGCCAGCTACAGTGACGTGCACGCGCTGCAGCCAGACCCGCGAAGGGTTCGAGCGCCAGCCGTTTCCCGGCGCCATCGGCGCGCGTGCCGGTGAGGAGATCTGCCAGCAGTGCTGGGCCGAATGGCTCAAGCAGCAGACGATGCTCATCAACCATTACGGCCTGAACGTTATGGACCCGCAGGCTCGGCAGTTTCTCACTCGCAACATGGAAGCATTCCTGTTCAAGCGCGGAGAGTCGAGCGAGATAGATACGAGCAAGCAGGGCTCGATAAGCCACTGATGCCATTGCGTCGAATTCTTTTCGCCAGCGCGACTTTCGCCCTGGCCGCATGCTCCGCCGCGAAGCCCGACGTACCGCAACCTTCATCCACGGTCGCTTCTACCACGGTTGCTTCCACGCAAGGGATCGCCGCACACGCGGCCGCGACGCTCGCGCCCGGAACGAATGGTACTGCAGTCCGCGTCTACAAGGATCCGGACTGCGGCTGCTGCAAGGCGTGGGTCCAGCACATGAAGGACAACGGGTTCCAGGTCACTTCCATTGACGAACCGGCCCGTGTGCTCGACTCGGTAAAGACCGCGCACGGGATTACCGGCGCAACGGCTTCGTGTCACACGGCCGAAGTCGGGAACTACGTCATCGAGGGTCACGTGCCCGCGGACCTGGTGAAGAAGCTGCTGCGCGAGCATCCGTCGGACATCGCCGGGCTGAGTGTTCCGGGAATGGTGACGGGCTCGCCGGGAATGGAAGGCGGGACGCCGGAGCATTATACGGTGTTCGCGCTCATGCGCGATGGGTCGACCAGGCCGTACGCGGAGCGGTGACAGCGGCTGACCGCGCGGGAGTTATAATTTCCATCGCAGTCACACCGAAATCAGGACGGACGTCATCGTGAGCAAGATCTTCACTCGTGCCACTCTCGCCGGCTTGGCCGCGAGCCTCGTCTCCCTCTTGCCCGT
Organism: Gemmatimonadota bacterium; assembly: GCA_030946285.1. GTDB lineage: Bacteria > Gemmatimonadota > Gemmatimonadetes > Gemmatimonadales > Gemmatimonadaceae > Fen-1247. The sequence goes on along the minus strand of JALYYT010000108.1, from coordinate 1,872 downwards.
AGCCTCGACGGCAACGGCGCAGTCATCCAGCTTCTACTCCGCCATGCACTGGCGCGAGATAGGTCCCACGCGAGCCGGCAGGGCAAGAGCCGTGTCCGGTGTCCCGAACGAGCCGAATGTTGCGTACATCGGCTTCGACAATGGCGGCGTCTGGCGATCGACCGACTACGGTTCCAACTGGGTTCCCATATTCGACGGCGCAACTGGCTCGATCGGAGCGATAGCGGTCGCACCATCCAACCCGAACGTCATCTACGTCGGCTCGGGCGCCGGAATCATCCGCCCCGATCTCGCGGTCGGCGATGGCGTATATAAATCCACCGACGCGGGACGAACGTGGACGCACCTCGGTCTCACCGACTCACGCATGATCGCGATGATCGACGTGGATCCGAAGAATCCCGACCGACTGTTCGTGGCTGTACTCGGCCACCCCTACGGACCGAACGCCGAGCGCGGGATATTCCGCTCGACTGATGGCGGGAAGACGTTCCAGAAAGTGCTGTACAAGGACGAGTACACGAGCGGCAACGACGTTCGCATCGATCCGAACAACCCCAATGTCGTCTACGCGACACTCTGGCAGCAGCAGCAGAGCTTCATCGAGGGCAAGGAGTTCGGCGGTGCCGGCAACGGGATCTTCAAGTCCACTGACGGCGGCACGACGTGGAAGCAGCTGACTGACGGACTGCCCCCGGTGATCCAGGCGAACCTCGCAGTTTCGCCCAGCAATTCGAATGTGGTGTACGCGATGGTAGCGGGCACGACCGGAAATCCCGCAGCGCGTACTACCGGCGCGGTCGATTTCTACCGGTCGGACGACGCGGGCGAACACTGGCATCTGGCGATAGATGATCCAGCCGTTGTCGCTGGAACTCGGCCAAAGGCAACCGATCCGCGTCCGCTCGTACGCATCGGCGGCGGCGATCTCCCGACCATCGCGGTCGATCCGAAGAATCCGAATGTCGTGTACAGCTCGTCGACGGTTTTCTGGCGCACCGAGGATGGTGGCGTAACCTGGAGCGCGGTACGCGGCGCGCCCGGCGGCGATGACTACCAGAAGACGTGGATCAATCCGTCCAATCCGAACGTGCTCGTCGTGGTCGCCGACCAGGGCGGCGTGATCTCCGCGAATCGCGGACTCTCCTGGAGCAGCTGGTACACGCAGCCGACCGCCGCGATGTATCACGTCTCGACGGATGACGCGTTCCCGTACCGCGTGTGCGGCGGACAGCAGGACTCGGGCTCGGCGTGCGTCGACAGCCGCTCCATGGATGGCGAGATAACGTTCCATGACTGGCATCCGGTGAACATCCAGGAATACGGCATCGCAGCATCCGATCCGAAGAATCCGGATCTGGTGTTCGGCAGCATGCGCACGAACGTGTCGTTGTACAACCGCACGACTGGGCAGACGACGTATGTCGGCCCTGACATGAGCGGGAAGGACGAGAACGGCGACGTGGTGAACCGGAACGTGCGCACCATGCCCATGAGCTGGTCGCCATTGGATCCGCACACCATGTACTACGTCTCCAACGTGGTATGGAAGACCACGGACCAGGCGCATAGCTGGACTCGCATCAGCCCCGATCTTGCGCGGAAGACGTGGACGGTGCCGGCCAGCGCTGGCAAGTACGCGAGCACGGTGCAGCCGGGACCGCAGGGATCGATCACCGCGCTCTCGCCGTCACCGCGCGACATCAACGTCATATGGGCCGGGACGGACGATGGCAACATCCAGGTGACCATGGACGGCGGATTGAAGTGGACCGACGTCACTCCTCCGGCGATCAAGCCGTGGACGCGCATCTTCAACATGGATGCCGGACACTTCGACACACAAACGGCATATGCAGCAGCGAACACGCT
>JALYYT010000107.1 GCA_030946285.1 Gemmatimonadota bacterium | reverse complement strand
CGCGTGCTGCAGCACTGGCTGAACGACCAGCCATCGCTTCGCTCGATGCAATGGAGCGCGAAGTCGAGCGCATCACCCGAGACTTACTGAGCGGAGAGCCCGAACACGTTTCAGCGAATCTTCCGACTGCAGGCTCGCCCGCGGCGTCTCTCGGCTGGGCGCGTGAAACGGCGAGCCGGATTCGAGGCGGAGCCGGGGCACAGGGTCGCATGTACCGAGGTGTGCCGCCGGTGGCCCTCTGGGGCACGATTGCCGAAGGGACTACTGCTGGCGTAGCCAGAACAGAAGAAGAACGAATGCGCGATCTTCTCAACTCCGCGTCACTGTTGAACACGCACGTGCATCAGGAGGACGGAGCGTCAGGTGAGTCGGGACCGCAAGGCGCGGCTGGATCCGACGAAGGAGAACCGGAGCCAGGACAGGGCGGAACCGAGTCGGACACAGACCCAACTGACGAAACCGGATCGTTACGAGAGGAAATCGGTGATGGCGAAGGCGCGCAGTCAGGGGTCGAACGGACGGCAAGCGCTCCCGATAATAATGCGGACGCGTTGCTGTCGGATATCGAAGTACTGCGTGCGACGACGCGACGCCGACCGGAACCGGTGCCGGATTCCGAAGCGACCGTGTATCCCGAATGGGACTGCAACGCGAGGGCATACCGTCCGTTGGGCGCCACAGTTCGTTCGGCGTTGTCTCCCGAGAGCGCGGCGGGTGCACCCGAATCTATTCTAGCGCAGTACCGTCCGATCGTACGATCTCTCCGGCAGCGATTCGAGCGCATGAGTGCTCGACGAATACAGCTTCCTCGCCAGCGCGATGGTGAGGAGCTGGATCTTGCTGCATGTGTGCGCTCGCTGATTGACGTCCGAACCGGTCACAGCACAGACGACCGTCTTTACGTTGACGTGCGGCCCGCGCGCAGAGCGCTCGCGATAACGCTGCTGGTGGACGTCAGCGGGTCAACAGGGGATTCGATCAGCGACGACCGGAGAATCATTGATGTCGAGCGTATAGCACTCCTGCTGGCAAGCGAAGCGCTCGACGCACTTGGGGACAGGTATTCGATTCTCACATTCTCGAGTCATGGCGCGTCCGATGTGCGGGTTGCTGCAATCAAGACCTTTGCCGAGAAGAACGGCGAGACGGTGAGGCGGAGGATCACGGCAATCGAGCCTCATGGAAAGACGAGGCTCGGCGCGGCCGTTCGGCACGCCTCGGCGCAACTCGTTCGGCAAGCGGTCAATCACCGGATTCTGCTCATACTTTCAGACGGAAAACCGAACGACACCGATCGGTATTTCGAGCACTACGCCGCCGAGGATACGCGTCAGGCAATTCTTGAAGCGAAGACGGCGGGGGTGTATCCGTTCTGTCTAACCGTCGACCGGAATGAGGGATCGGAATATCTCGGACACATTTTCGGAACCGCGGGACACACGATTCTCAGACAGCCCGAGCAGCTCCCGTTCGCGCTGCTGAAGGGAATGCAGCACCTGATCGCGTCGTGAGCGATTACAGCTAGAGCTGTATCGCGGCTGGTCCGGCCCGGGTGGGAAAGAATTCGGCGCGCGTCGAATCGTCCGGAAATATCGCGGCATATTCCGCCGACCAGCGGCGGATGAAGTCTTCTGATTCGTCGCCGCGAACGAGTGCCCATACACTGCCTCCGAATCCCGCGCCGAAGGCAGATGCTGCAACAGCGCCGAGCGCACGCGCGCTGGCGACGAGCTGGATGGTCTGTGGTAACTGGTTCTCGAGCGCCAGCTCTGCCGCCGCCTGCGACCTGGCGACGATTTCGCCGAAAGCGGCAAGGTCACGGCGCTCGAGCGCATCGGTAGCGGACGGGATCAACTCCTCGCTTTCGAGGACGAACTGATCGAAGCGACGAACCAGCGATTCGGAAGGGAAGTCCGCGTCAAGCGCCTCGGAGAGCGCGGCGCGAATCCGTTGGGGTGCGGCGGAGGAAGTCCGCACGGCCGCTCCCATCGCTACGGCCTCGCGGCCGGAAGTATTTCGCCAGATGTCCAATGCAACTGCAAGCCTGCGTGAGACGCGATTGTATTTCTCGAGCGCGGTGCCGGTCTTCTCGGCCAGCACACCGCTGGAGCCTACGATGAAACAGTATTCTGTGGGGAGCGTGGCCGACTGCTCGAAGGTCACTGGACAGAACGAGAATTGCGAAA
>JALYYT010000106.1 GCA_030946285.1 Gemmatimonadota bacterium | reverse complement strand
GCACTTCCGTCCTGCATCGCGGACAGACTCCCCATACCCCGGATCATCTTGAAACGACGCCCTTCCATCAGGATGGACTCACCCGGGCTTTCCTCCGTACCGGCCAGCATCGATCCCATCATCACGCTGGAAGCCCCAGCGGAAAGTGCCTTCACGATGTCGCCGGAATACTTGATGCCTCCGTCGGCGATCACCGGCACGTCACCGGCGCCATCTACCGCGTCGAGAACTGCCGTAAGCTGAGGCACGCCGATGCCAGTCACGACGCGTGTCGTGCAGATCGAGCCAGGACCGACGCCAACCTTGATCGCGTCCACGCCGCGTTCCGCCAGCGCGCGTGCGCCCGCGCGCGTCGCGATGTTGCCGGCCACGAGCTCCACATCCGGGAACCGGTTTCGTACATCCGCCGTCGCCTGAAGCACGCCTTCGGAATGACCGTGAGCAGTGTCGATGATCAGGACGTCCACGCCGGCATCGACGAGCGCGCGCGCACGCGCTTCGTAATTGGTCGCACCGATCGCCGCAGCAACGCGGAGGCGCCCATGCTGGTCCTTGTTCGCGTTCGGAAATTCCCGCCGCTTGTGAATGTCCTTCACGGTGATGAGACCGCGCAGATTTCCTTCCGCGTCTACAACCGGAAGCTTCTCGATCCTGTGAGCACCAAGAATCTGCTCTGCTTCATCCAGCGTCGTCCCGACGGGAGCGGAGACGAGATTCTTCTTCGTCATGGCATCGTGCAGTGGACGGTCCAGGTTCGACTCGAACTGCAGATCGCGATTCGTGATGATGCCGACAAGCTTGCCTCCATCCACTATCGGCACACCCGAGATCTTGAAGCGGTTCATCAGCGCCACCGCTTCTCGCAACGATGCTGCGGGCGACAGCGTTATCGGGTCCAGGATCATCCCGCTCTCGGATCGCTTCACCCGGTCCACTTCGGCGGCCTGCCGATCGATGGACATGTTCTTGTGGATCACGCCGATGCCACCCGCTCGCGCCATCGCGATTGCCATCTCTGACTCTGTCACCGTGTCCATGGCAGCCGAAACGAGCGGAACGTTCAGCGTTATGCGACGTGTGAACCTGGACGCCGTGATCACGTCCTTCGGATGAACGGCGGAATGCGCGGGAAGCAGCAGAACGTCGTCGAAAGTCAGTGCCGGTTCGGAGCGAATCCGCCCGTATCCACTTGCCAGCGGTTCCTGCTCACGGATAGACAAAGGCCCGCCGCCGGTTCCAACCGGTGCAGCGGGCCTGAAATTTTGCGATGTGTGCGTCGCCATGGACCAATGTATCACACTCTACCAATCGTTCGCAAACGCCGCCGCACTCGGCGAGGCAGAAAGAACGCGGCCGCCGCCAGGACTCGCTCCAGATTGAGCGCCTCCAGATCCTCCGGATCACCCATCCAGTGCTCCAGCATGATCTCCGGTCCCGCACTTTTCATGAGCTGCCTCAGTGCCAGCACCAGAACGAAAACATCGTCCACTTCACCGATGATGGGGATGAAATCCGGAAATACGTCCTCCGGTATCATCACGTAGGCGACAGCTCCCCCGACCAGAAGCTTGTCCAGCAATTCTACCCTGGGATCTGTCATCAGGCCGTACAGAAGCCGAACAAAATTGGGCAGCTCCTTGACCGCGCCCATCACCGTTCGTTTCCGGCCGACAGCCGGTTTTGCAGGTCGCGGTCTCGCTGTGCTCCTGCGCGTCTGTTTCGATTTGGGAGTCGTCGTTTCCATTTGGCTGGTAACCGATGCGAGAGCTGTGCCGCCGACTGTCGCCGGCAGCTTGCCGTTCCCGCTAGTAGATGTAGACCGGTGTCCCTACGGGGACCATCGGGTACAGCGCTTCCACGTCCGAGTTCAGCATTCGCACACACCCATGACTCACGGAATGCCCGATCGAGCTCGCCTCGTCCGTTCCATGAATTCCGTATCCATCGCCAAGATCCAGACGGCGAGTGCCGAGTGTTCCCAGATAGCGGCGCTGTGTCGTGCCGAATGGGGGGACGATGAGATTACCGTTCGCGACCAGTTCATGTCCCTCCTTTGGTGCAGGAGCAGCCTGACCGTCGGGCTCCACCACGTCGGTCCCCTGTACCGTGTAGCCGGCGTACGACTGACCGCGCTCCAGGTGGACGAGTCCCAGCCCACGCTTGCGGGCCTGCTCCACATAGTGCCAGTCAGGAGGCACCCACGCCGGCGCTGAATCCTTTGATTGTACGACGAGACGTCCTCGCGGTGTCTCGAAGCGCCAGTGCTGACCGCTTGTCGCCCCGACGAGCTCCTTGCCGCTCGCAGTCGCGACGGGCGCGGTGAACAGGACGCTGTCGCCCTGCTTGTACCAGAGGCGATGGTCCTCGATGCTGACTACGAGGTAGGGAGCGTTCGGTCCGCGAGCCGGAGCCTCCAGCAGCTTTCGCATGCTGTCCGTTTCCGTCCCTTCCTGGGCGCGAAGATTGTTGAGCACATCGAGGTTGTCGTTGAATACCATGCGGTTCACGTCGCGCTCGAAGCGAAGTTCCGCAGTATCCTGCAGCAGCTTCACGCTCAGCAGGATTGCGAGAATGATTCCGAGGATGACTGCCCACGCGATCGCTTGACCGTGCTTGAAGAATTTCAGCATTAGTAGAAGTACACCGTCATGCCGGCGCCCACGTTCGGAAGAATCGCCTTGAGATCCGCTGGATCCACACGTACGTCGCCGGCAGCGACAGGGTCCGTGTCGGATCCCGAATAGATGCGTGCGTCACCGTTGAGCACGAGCGCAGGTGAAGCGCCGTCGATGACCTGCTGGATCGTGCGCTGGCCGCGCGGAAGCGTCATCGCGGATGTGTCACCGGAAGTGGTCTTGAACCCGGGAACCTTCGCCGGCGCGAGCGCCACGCGCATCACGCGTAGCAGCGCACCGTCGCGCTCCAGATACATGACACCGCTGTCGACGGCTATGGACAGGTGCAGCCGGGGATCGAAATGCGCCTGTCGCTTCGCGAGCTGGAGCGCGAGCTGCACCTTGTCGTTTTCCGACTGCACCGCAAAGTCGCTCTTCTTGCGCTCTGCATCCGTCATCTTCGCGCGCAAAGACGCTGTCTCCACCGAGTACGCATGGCGGCGATAGAAAAGCCACATGTCACCCGCCATGAGCAGCAGGAAAACGACGGAGATGATTCGGAGGAATGTCGGATACGCCTCCCTGAATCCACCCCATCCTTCCCTTCTACGGTCCGGCCCACGCGCAGCGCTGCGCCTTCCATTGTTGTCGCTCGGTTCAGTCATCGGATTCGGCTGATTGTCTCGACATCCAGAATCGGAACGCCGACGGGGTCACTCTTTCCATCGCGCACGCGTGCTGTCACGGTGATTCTCGCCAGTGGTTTCAACGCACGAACGGTGCCCATGAGCGATGGCGGCACGACGAGGTACAATAGCGCATTTTCGGTATTGGGGCCGCGCGCGAGCATGTATGGTTCCTCATCAGCGAGCCCGTGCCGGAGTGGGTCGGCGGTCTGGAGAGCGAGATATTCGACGTTCCAGACAACTGTCTTGCCCCGCGCTGCCGCTGGATCCGCCCGCAGATCTGCAGCACTCAGGTTGGCCCTGTACGATGCATCCGCCGGGGCCAGTACAGAGTCGGGCACCCACGCTTCGATTCGCACTCTCGCCCACCCACGGTCACGCGCCAGGACTGCAACGTTCGCCGACTTTCGCACATCGCCGACAACCTCCGCGCCCGGCGCGCTGCGCATCGCCGCATCTGCCACCACGTTGAACGATCCTTCCGGCATTCCCGCCGCAGCCTTCTCAGCCGGCTTCTCAGCCGGCCTGTCAGCCGGCTTCTGCCCTTGCAGAATCCGGGGAGCCGCCAGTGCGGCGCCCAGTGCAATCACCAAGATCGCTGAAGCCGCGAAACGGCTCCCGCATCGCGTGACGCTGAGCAGTGGTGTTCGCATCAACGCTTGTCGCGCTGCTAGGACGGCCGGTTCTGGGTGACGCATACTGGTGGGTGCCGTAGATTTGACGGTTTACGAACTTCTTCTCCTACACGCAACGAACGAACATGGCTAACTCTGCCGGGACCCGTAAGTCCGATGCCGCCGCTCCGGTCGCGCTCATCGTTCTCGACGGGTGGGGCTACCGCTCTCAGCGCGAGGGTAATGCGATCGCGATCGCCCGGACTCCGACTTGGGATGCTCTATGGAGTCTCGAATCGCGCTCACTCCTCGAAGCGTCGGGGCTACGCGTGGGACTGCCCGCCGGCCAGATGGGTAACAGCGAGGTCGGACACCTGAATCTCGGTGCTGGACGTGTCGTCATGCAGGACCTCGTGCGGATATCCGCCGCGATCTCCGATGGTTCGTTCGAGCGCAATCCAGCACTCGTTGCTGCCTGTGAAGCATCCCGTCACGGCGGCACGCTTCACATCATGGGCCTGCTCGGCGGCGGCGGCGTTCACGCGATCGACGCGCACCTCTATGCCGTGATCGACATGGCCGAGCGCCTGCATGTGCCGAACGTTGCGCTGCACCTGCTCACCGACGGTCGCGATACGCTCCCGCAATCCGCGCTCGGATACCTGCACGATCTGCTCATTCATGCGCGCGGGCGGGCACGCATCGCGAGTATCGGAGGTCGCTACTACGGGATGGACCGTGACAAACGCTGGCTGCGCACGGAGCTCTTCTACCGCGCTTCGGTGGATGGGATGGGTCCGTCCAGTAACGATCCCGTGGCCGCAGTCCAACAGGCCTACGACAGCGGCGTCACGGATGAGTTCATTCTTCCGGTGGTCATCACTCATGATGGCCAGCCCGTTGCTCCCATGCGCGATGGCGATGCCGTGATCTGCTTCAATTACAGGTCCGACCGCATGCGCGAGATGGTTCAGGCGATGATAGATCCGTCGTTCGATGGTTTCGATGTATCTGCGCGGCCCTCGCTCATCGTGACCACGCTAACCCAGTACGACGCGACGTTCGATGTCAACGTGGCGTTCGCTCCGGTTTCGATGTCGCGCATAGTTGCCGAAGTCGTATCCGAAGCCGGGCGCTCGATGCTCAAAACCGCGGAGACCGAGAAGTATCCGCACGTCACGTATTTCTTCAATGGTGGCCTGGAACCGCCGTACCCCGGCGAGGACCGACGGCTCGTGCCGAGCCAGAAGGTCGCGACATACGACCTCGCGCCGGAAATGAGCGCTAACGGTATCACCGACGTGCTGTGCAACTCGCTCGATTCGCGCGAACACGACTTCACGCTCTGCAACTTTGCAAATGCAGATATGGTCGGCCACACGGGCTCGGTACCAGCCACGATTGCTGCCGTCGAGACTGTCGACCGGTGCCTCGCGCGCATCATCGAGAGCGCGCGAAGAGCCGGCACGCGTCTCATCATCACCGCCGACCACGGCAACGCGGAGATGATGATAGATCCGCTGACGGGCGGACCACACACCGCGCACACGAGCAACCCGGTCCCGATCGTCTTCCTGGATCCGTCCGGAAACGAGCCGCCGCTCCGTGGCGGGGGCGCGCTGTGCGACGTCGGACCCACTATTCTGGCCATGATGGGGCTTGCCCAGCCTCCCGAAATGACGGGCGTCGATCTTTTCAGCCTCTGACGCTCACCCTGACTAGAATTACGTACATGTCAAAGACTTTCATCGCGCTCGCCCTCGCCACCATGGCGATCGGCCCGGCGAGTTTGGCGGCCCAGGTTGTCGTCGGGCACCTCCCCGAGAACAGCCCGTATCGCGACATCACTGCGACGCAGCGCATCACAATTTTTGGCGGCTACTTTCAGGCCGAGCAGACCGCGACCGGAGCTGCACCGCAGAGCGGTCCAGCCTTCGGACTACGCTATGACCTGCCGGTTGCCGGCCCCGCCGACTTCGTGGCACGGATCCAGGGCGTCAATTCGCACCGCAACGCGTACGACCCGACCCTGGGCACGGATACCCGCTCGCTCGGCCGACAGAGCCTCACGCTCGTCGCCGCAGATCTTGGATTCGCCCTGAACCTAACCGGCCGCCGCACGTGGCATGGCATCATCCCCGTAGTCGGCTTCGGCGTTGGAGTCGTGAGCGCCCCCGGGACGGTCGCCAAGGATCCATACAGCTTCGGCACGCAGTTCTCCTTTTCCGGTGACGCCGGCATTCGGTTCGTCCCAGCCAAGTCTATCGAGCTGCGCCTCGACGCGTCGCCCGTGTTCTACCAGAACCACTATCCGTCCGCCTACTTCGTGGCGCCATCCGGAAGCACACCGATTCTGCCCGCTTCAGCTTCCAAGAGCGGATTCCAGCGGGCGATCAGTTACACCGCGGGACTTTCCTTCTCGATCTTCCGCTGATCGTTCGGGCATTGCCCTTGCACGGTGAGCACGAAGGAGGCTCATCATGCCGCGTGACTACGAAGACATCTTCGATACCGAAAACCTCGATCCGGACGAGCTGCGACAGCTCGTCCGCGAGACGCTTCGCGACAACCGATCCATAGACCCGCTGGACATCAACGTTCACGTCCGCGACGACAAGGTAATCCTCACCGGGCGCGTCGGGACGGACGCTGAAAAGCGCATTGCCGAGCGCGTCGTCGGCGACAGGATCGGCCTCACAAATGTCGAGAGCCAGCTCGCGGTTGACCCCCTGCGGCGAGCAATCAGCCCCGAAGCCGCCGACGAAAGCGTCAGCGACGAGGAGCAACATGAAGGCCTCCTGCTGGGCGATGCGCCACGTACGCACGCCGACAGTACGGAGCACCTGACGGGTCACGACGAAGACGAAATGTTCGGTACCGTGGATCGTACCGAAGCGATCGAGGACGGGATTCCGTGGATACCTCCTGAAAGCCCAACTCCCGAAGGGACGGACGAAGGTGGTTTTCCGCCCCGTGATGCGGAGCTCGATTCGTTTTAATCGTGTCTGTGATGCAGATTTGATGGCGTATGCCGACCTGCACCCTGACACGCCGCGTGAAGTTTGCCGCAGCACACCGATACCGTCGTCCTGAATGGGACGACGCGCGCAATGACGCCACCTTCGGCCTTTGCGCCAGGCCGAGCTTTCACGGACACAGCTATGTCTGCGACGTCACTGTCGCTGGTGACATAGATCCGCTCACCGGCTTCGTCGTGGACCTCGGCAGACTCGACTCCATTCTGCGGCGCGAAGTGACAGAACGCTTCGACCATCGGAACATCAACACGGATGTCCCTGAATTTGCCGACGGGCTACTCGTCCCATCCGGCGAGAATCTCGCACGATTCATCCTCGAGCGAGTTCAGGGCGCAATCGGTTCCGGCGCACGCGTCGTGTCCGTGAGCGTAGCCGAAGATGACACTCTTTCCGCGACCTATGCTGTCAATTGAAATCCTGCGACGCCGGGGCCGCTCAGCAGCTGGCGCCGTTGCAGTCGGTGCCCTTGGTGTCGGCGGCCTCGCCACCGGGTGTGCGCCGGCGCCAGGAAGCTTGAGCACAGCACCACAGCGCGCCCACGGACGCGCTGCACTCACCGCGCGGATAGATGCGCTTGTGAACGCTCCCGCTTTCCGCACCGCAGAGTGGGCCATTCTCGCGGTTGACCAGACGAGCGGTGACACGCTTTACGCGCATAACCCTGCACTCCTCATGGTTCCTGCGTCCAACATGAAGATCATCACGTCTTCAGTGGCGCTTGCGCAACTCGGACCTGCCTTCCGGTTCAGCACGACCTTCGCCACGCGAGGCAAAATTGGCGGTGGCGTGCTCGATGGAGATCTGGTCGTGACCGGCCGCGGCGATCCGACACTCAGCGACAGGATGCGAGGCAGTGCACGCGCGGCGATGGACACAATCGCGGACTCGCTGATGGCTCACGGAATACGTTCGATCACCGGTCACATCTACTCGGGTGCGGACAATTTCCCCGGGCCGCATGTCGGAGAGGGCTGGGATTGGGACGATCTCGGCACATCCGATGGCGCTGGCGTGGACGAACTCCTTTTCAACGAGGGAATGTCCCGGGTCGTGGTGCATGCAGCCAATGGTGACAGTGTCGTGCGCTCCGCGCCCGCGACGGATCCGACGCTCGACTACCTGACCGAGCTGCAGACCTCATTGCAGAAGCGCGGCGTGCGTACCGCGCAGGGCGTGGCGTCAGACGTTGTACCAAAGGACGCCGTGCTCGACACGATCATGGTACTCCGGTCCGCGCCACTAGGAAGAATCCTCCCGTACTTTCTCAAGCCGTCCCAGAACCAGATGGGAGAAGTTTTCATGCGCACGGTTGGACTCGAACGCACTGGCGTCGGTTCAGCCGACAGCGGGCTGGCTGTAGCTCGACGACAGCTTGCTGCATGGGGAATTCCCCGGGACGGTTACGAGCTGCACGACGGGAGCGGCATGGCGCGCGCCGACCTCATTTCTCCTGAAACAATAGTCCGAATCCTGCAGCGAATGACCGAGAGTCCCGATTTCGCGGTTTTCTACGACGCGCTTCCAATCGCTGCAGTGGACGGCACTATCTCGCGAAGGATGGCGGGCACTCCTGCTGCCAACAATGTGCACGCAAAGACTGGCTCGCTGCATTGGGTGCGATCGCTGTCAGGTTACGTGACCGACGCGGATGGTCACCGCGTGATCTTCAGCGTCCTGGCCAACAAGTGGACGAGTCCGTCAATCACAGTCACGAGCACCGCTGATTCCATAGCAGCATCACTCGCGTCATACAGACATTGATGCGCTCGGGACTGTCGCCAGCCGAGGCCGCCGAACTGATACTTCAGTCCGTGACGACCATGCCGATCGAGACGGTCCCGTTGTCAGCGGCATTGGGTGCGAT
>JALYYT010000083.1 GCA_030946285.1 Gemmatimonadota bacterium | reverse complement strand
TCGCCGCGAAAGAGGTTCTCGAAGTTGCGATATTCCTGCTCGGAGCTTCCGTTGACCTGCCGTTGCTGCTGCGCGCCGGACCGTCGCTGGCCGTCGGCATCGTGCTGCTCGTCATCGTTGGTATCGGCGGCAGCTATGCAATCGGCCGCGCCTGCGGTCTGCCGAAGAAACTCGCCGTGCTCGTAGCATGCGGGAACTCCATCTGCGGCAACTCAGCGATCGCCGCAGTTGCGCCGGTGATCGGTGCGAAGAAGGAACACGTCGCATCGTCCATCGCATTCACCGCCATACTCGGTGTCGTCGTCGTGCTCGGCCTGCCAATGCTCATACACCCGCTCGGCATGAACAATTACCAGTACGGTGTGCTGGCGGGCCTCACGGTGTACGCGGTGCCGCAGGTTCTGGCGGCTGCATTTCCAGTGAGTGTTCTCTCCGGCCAGGTCGGAACGCTCGTCAAGCTCGTGCGCGTTCTCATGCTCGGTCCTGTGGTGCTGTTCTTCGCGGTCACGAATCGTGGCAACCAGAATTCCGCTACTGGCGCCCGCTTTCAGATCACTCGCTTCGTCCCGTGGTTCATCATCGGATTCCTGGCGCTCGCGATCATGCGCTCCGCGGGCGCGATGCCGGCAACGTGGGTGAATCCCACGCGAGCGGTTTCCGGCTGGCTCACCGTCGCTGCGATGGCCGCGCTCGGTCTTGGCGTCGATCTCAAGGTGATCGGCAAGGTCGGGCCGCGCGTGATCGGCACGGTGAGCGCGTCACTTGTGATGCTCATCGTGCTGAGCGTGTCGTTGATCCGGTTTCTGGCGATCAGATAGCGCCGCGAGCGGGTCGGCGCGAGTGCCCTGACCAGCCAACAGGAGATTTCCCGAATTTCCCCCTTGCACCTCACGTTACGGTAGGATTTAGACTGCTCTCGTGGCCACACTTGAACTGTCGAACGCAAGGAGGGAGAACGTGAAGGAGCCACCCTGGAAGGTGGGTGAGCTGGCACGCAATACGGGAATGACCGTCCGCGCTCTGCACCATTACGACGAGATCGGACTGCTGAGCCCGTCACTGCGCACCGACGCCGGACACCGGCTGTACGACCGGCCCGACATCGAACGCCTGCAACGGATTCACTCCCTGCGCCAGATGGGGATTTCGCTGGACGAGATGAAGTCGCTGCTCGACGGATCGGCACTCTCACCTCGCACGATCATAGAGATGCAACTGGACCGCCTGAAGCGGCAGATCAAGCTGCAGGAACGGCTGGCCGTGCGTCTCAGGGCACTCGCCCGTCACATGGACAATGCAGAGCAACCCTCGCTCGAGGAGCTCTGCGCAGCAATGGAGCAGATGATGAAGTTCGAGAGCTACTTCACGCCCGAGCAACTCGCAGTCCTCGAGGAGAGGCGCGACAGCGTTGGCGACGAGAGGCGACTGGAAGTCGAGGCTGCATGGGCCGAGATAATTCCAAAGGTCAGAACCGCGATGCAGGACGGCGTGGATCCGACCAGTCCAGAGGTTCTGACACTCGCGCGACGGTGGATGGCGCTGGTGCACGAGTTCACCGGCGGCGATCCCGCGATCGCCGGTGCGGTGAAGACGATGTACGAGAACGAAGGACCGGCGCTGCAGGAGAAGCTCGGCAATGTGCCGACGTCGGAGATGTTCAGCTACATCTCGCGCAGCTGTGCGGTTCTGAAGAACGAGGGCGGCAACTAGATGTCGACGTCCCTGAGTACACGCATCAGCAATTGATGCGTGTACTCAGGGGGTTGTCGCTTCCGCACTCTTGCTGCCGCCAACCCCGCGCAGCACGAGCCATCCGCCAATTCCCGCGACCATCGACCCCGCGAAAGTCGCGAGCTTGGCCGCCGCGAGCTGGTCCGACGCCGCGCCGAATGCGAGTCCGGCTATGAACAGCGACATCGTGAAGCCAATGCCTCCGAGCCACGCGGCGCCGAAAAGCATCCGCGGCGTCACGTCTCGCGGGACGGTTGCGATCCCGCTCCGTACCGCTGCCCAAGACGCGAGCGAAATTCCAATCGGCTTGCCGAGGAAGAGGCCGGCGATGACGCCGAACGCTACCGGACTCGAGAGCGCTTCACCGCTGCCGCGAAGAGACACACCGGCATTCGCCAGCGCGAAGACCGGCATGATTCCGAACGTGACGATGTCGTGCAGCCCATGCTCGAGCCGCACCAGCGGCGCCTGCGCGCGATCCACCAGGATCGCCAGCCGCTGAAGCGCGAACTGATGTGCTCGGCTCGAAAGCACAGTACTCTCCGGCGCCCGTGCGTCATGAAAGTCCGACAGCGCATCGCGCGCACCGGCGAGGAACGCGCCCTCGTCGATACGCGTGCGTGACGGAATCGTGAGCGCCAGGAGTACACCCGCGACAGTGGCGTGAACACCAGATAGGAGCACAGCGATCCACACCGCTATTCCGATCACGGCGTAAGTCCATGTCGCTCTGACGCCGATGGCGTTGGCCGCGAGCGACATGAGCAGTAATACGCCCGCTGCGGCGAGCGCGGTCCACGATATTGTCGCGGTGTAGAACAGCGCGATCACAAGGACAGCACCCAGGTCGTCAGCAATCGCGAGCGCCGAAAGAAAGATTCTAAGCGATGACGGAATCCGGTCGCCCATGAGTGCCAGGACACCGAGCGCGAACGCGATATCGGTCGCCATTGGAACGCCCCATCCTCGCGCACCCGCACCTTTTGCGTTGAAGGCGAGGAAGAGGAGCGCCGGAACCACCATTCCTCCCAACGCCGCCGCCACCGGCAACGCCGCGCGGCGCATTGTCGCGAGCTCTCCAACCAGAATCTCGCGCTTTATCTCCAGTCCGACGACGAAGAAGAACACCGCCATCAAGCCGTCGTTGACGATCTCGTGAAGTGTGAGGCTCGGTTGAACTGCACCGATCCCCATCGAGATCCGGATGTTCCAGAAATCGTGATACTGATTTGCCCACGGTGAATTTGCCCATACCAGAGCGATCACCGCACAGACGATCAGCACCACACCGCCCGCCGGCGCGGCCTGCGCCAGTTCGCCGATCGGATCCACGATCCGTTCGATCAGTGGTCGCGACCCACCGTCACGCCCTTTTCCGGCAGCGCGCGGAGAATTGGGGGGAGCACTCATGAATACAGTCTAGCTCTCAGGGACGTTTCCAACGAGAGCCGAATTTGCAGCTGTTCCATCGCGAATACCACCGCAACCCTCGTCGAGGCATCTGACTTGCCACGCCGCCAATCATATGACGCTCTCCAACTCTGTCGGGAACGCGCCCGTGTCCGATTCATATGATGTCGCGATCGTCGGTGGTGGTCCGGCCGGCCTCACCGCCGCGATCTGGCTCGCCCGCTACCTGCATCGAGTCGTGGTGATTGACGCGGGCGATCCGCGCAACTGGGAAACACGGGGCATCCACGGTTATCTGGGACTCGAAGGCGTGACACCAGCCGAGCTGCGCCACCGGGGCCGCTCCGACGCGAGGGGTTTTGGCGCCACTCTCATAGATGCTGTCGTGTCCGATATAACTCGTGTCGACGACGAGGCGTTCAAGCTGACGCTCGACAACGGCACCACGCTCGCGGCGTCACGCGTGCTCCTCGCGATCGGAGTACACG
>JALYYT010000037.1 GCA_030946285.1 Gemmatimonadota bacterium | reverse complement strand
CTAGTCCCGTCGAGCGATCCAATGAACTTGTCCTGAGTTCCGGCGTCTGATTGCGGAGTGAAGATCGAATCGCCGGCGTTCGGCGGCGAATCGTCATGCTGTTCTGACGGCTGGTCTGACGGCTGGTCTGGCGCCTGCGGCGGTGCACCCTGAAAGGCTGGCCCGGTGGAGGACGGCGGCCCGTTCGCGGCCGGTGGGGGCTCCTTTGGAGCCGGGGGCGGGGACTGATCGCTGCCGTCATGCCCGGTCGGAACCGCCGAGTCCTGCGTCCCGGTGTTTCCCGGAGCGCTGACGAAGTCAGGTCCGGATGATCCGTGCTCGTTCGGGGGAGACGTAGTCGGCGGATTGGAAGGTGGCGGGCCGGCATCCGGATGGGACGTTCCGTCGCCGACGGAGCCGGTTGACGTAGTGCCCTGAGACGTACCGGACGTGGAACCACCGGCCGGAGACGGGACGGGCGTATTACCTGGCCCGTTCGGACTTCCTGGCTGGGAGGTGAAGCCGTTCAGGCCCGTGGGGCCGGTACCAGTGGCGCTGGCAGTCGCTGTGTGGCCGCTACGGGTGAACAACAGGAACAGTGTACCGCCAGCGGCACTGCCGGCGACCCACGCGGCGCGGTCGGCCTTGTGCCCGCTGTCAGCCAGGGCTGAGGTCTGGGCCGACATTGCGGAAATCGGTGCTGCCAGGATAGAGGCAGCCAGGAGCTTGGCTAAAGTCATTTTTTGCACCCTAAGGATCGGAGCATGAAATCGGTCGGTTCTGCTCTACGCTCCCTGGAGGGGCAATCCGGAGGCCAACTCTTTTGTGTAAAGACCTGCGATAACCTGTCCTTTCAAGTGCCAAATATTCGGTAATCGCGGCTGATTTATGCCAATTCGCGGACGCGTGCAGCACAAGAGCGGTAAACACACGGCCCGCCTGCCGCACGAACCGCCGCACCGATGCAACAGGTGTGGACGCAGTACATCGCCACGCCAGCGTGGCGAACTAGCTGAAGGAGAGGGTTACCGGCCCATGATTGGGCAGGGAGAGTGATCGCTCCGTTTGGGGCGTCCCCAGAGGGTTTGTCGGTACGTGATCAGGTTGTCCGACGTCGCGCGATGGACGGTTCGTGGGTAGATCGTCGTGCGTCCCCGCACCCGACCATCAGATGTGAATCGAGACCATGTCCCACCGGAAAAGACGAGCCGCCGCTCCGGAGGGGAGAGCGGCGGCTCAAGGTGCTTCGCGTCAGAAGTGTTGCTGGTGGAGCGAACTACCGCGTGCGGTGTATTCCCCGCTGCGCATCACGGACCATCGCCAAGGTGGCCTCGATCCGTCGTGCTGATGCCTCCGGGTGTCGGCATCATTCGCTGATTTCTTGAGCGCGGGAATCAACGCGTGACGCGCAGATCGAGCAGTGTTCGTCCGAGTCCCGAATGCCAGGTGCGCGCAGTTTGGCGCAGTTTGGCGCACTTGCATAACGCGCTTCAGCAGCACACTGGAATGACCGTCAGTGGCGGGCGTGCGGAGCGTGGTACTACACGACATTCCGCCGGATTGCATGGATGGGCTCAAACCCTTCGCCGTGGTATATTAGAGGGATGTTCAAGTTTGCTGGGAGCCTGCTGGCTTTGGCGCTGGTAGGGCTCCCTTTGCACGCCCAGGGGGCAGATTCCACGGCCGCAACCGGCCGATGCGCGATTCCTGACACGATTACCGTGGCGGGGAATTCGCGCGTTGACTATGCGACCATCAGAGCCACAATAGGTCTGGTTCCGAAGACGACACTTAACTACCGCGATGTACAGCGCGCGGTGAAAGCGCTCTACGCGACTGGCAACTACGACGACATCAAGGTCATCTGCACGATAAGTCCGACGACGAACAAGTCATCGCTGGACGTCCACGTGAAGGAAAGACCTGTTCTCGCCAGCACGTCGATCCACGGTGTGGGCCAGGTGAGCCGCAAGGACGTTGACGAACGGCTGCAGCTTCCGGTAGGTACGACGGTCGATCCTGCCAAGGTGGCGCTGGCGGTTTCGAGAACGGATTCGCTGTATGCGAGCAACGGATTCTATCTCGCGCATGTTCGCGTTGACTCGACCGTGACTGGTGACCAGCTCAAGCTTGCGTTCAACATCGATGAAGGCAGACGACTCGCGATATCCGGTATCGGCGTTACGGGGAACAAGGCCATACCGGCGCGGACGATCGTTTCCGCGATGGAGACGAAGCCCGAAGGCTTCTGGTTCTTCAGGAATGGTGAGTTCGACGACGCTACATTCGCCGGCGATCTCACCGACCGCATCCCGTCGCTCTACGCGAGTCGTGGCTACATAGACTTCCGTCTGCTGCAGGACACGCTTCGCGTTGACAGGGTGAACGGAAAAGGCGAGATCCAGCTCAAGGTGCAGGATGGTCCGCGCTACACGGTTGGGGATTTCGAGATCTACGGTAACAAGCAATTCTCGACATCAGCACTCCGGAACTACTTCCCGTTCGACCGCAACGACAAATCGCTTGCCGAAAGCGCGCTTGGCCTGGTACGTCACAGCTACAAGAATCCGCCAGGGACGTTCGATCAGGCGCGCTGGAACGACGCCACGGACAAGGTGAAGGAAGCCTACAGCAACGAGGGCTACATCTACGCCACCGTTCGGCCGATCGAGGAACGCGTGCCTGGCACGGACTCGGTCCGCAAGGTGAACTTGCGCTGGGAGATCGACGAGAAGTCGCCTGCGATCGTCAATCGCATTGACATAACCGGTAACGACTACACGTACGAGTCGTGCATCCGCGAGCAGATCGTGATGGCTCCGGGCCAGGTGTTCAAGCGCGATTATCTCATGCGGAGCTACGAGAACATCGCGAACCTCAACTTCTTCGATTCGCCGCTGCCCGAGCCGGACGTCAAGCCGGATCAGAACGGCGACGTTGACATCACCTTCAAGGTGAAGGAAAAGCGCACGGGCAACGTGAATTTCGGCGCGTCAATGGGCCAGGGCACCGGACTCGGCGGCTTCATCGGTCTCGACCAGCCGAATCTGTTCGGGCGCTGCAAGCGGGCGCAGCTCAACTGGCAGTTCGGCAGGTACATCAACGATTTCCAGCTCACGTATTCCGATCCCAACATTCGCGACTCGCGGATCTCGGGATCCGTCAACGCATACAACACCAGGACACGATACACCATCGCCGATCTCGGACAGAGTACGCGTGTCGGCGGCCAGATACAGTTCGGACTACCGGTGCCAAATTCGTACTTCAGCAGACTCTTCGTGTCGTACGGCGGCGAGTCGGTGAAGTATGCCAACGACAGCGGGACGCTGCTGAGCACGATCATTACCAGTTGCAAGAGCTGTTTCAGATCCTCGGTGGGTGTTTCATATCAGCACGACACCCGCGTGGGAATGCCGTTCGCGTCGCAGGGAGGCTTGCAGACTGTCAGTGCGAGTTTCAACGGCGGCCCGCTGGGCGGTACCGCGAACTTCCAGAAGTACACTACCGAACTCCGCTCCTATGCCCCGCTCGCGTACCTTGGCGGCGACGTTCTGGGCGGCCAGCCAATGACGATCGTCGCTGGTCTGACGGCGCGGGCCGGTGCAGTACTCGGTGATCCGGGACCGTTCTTCTCGTCGCAGTCGTTCGCGCTCGGCGGAACGCAGTATGGCGAGCCGCTTCGCGGGTACTGCGAGTTCTCGATCACGCCGGCGGGTTACGATCCGACCGCGTGCGATGGCAACGCGAAAACGACGTCGTTCGGAAATTCATTTTTCGTTACAACCGCCGAACTTGGGCTCAGAGTGAACCAGTCGGTGTATGTAGATGCGTTCATGGAAGGGGGCAACGTCTGGGCGCGTCCGCGCGACTTCAATCCCACGCGGCTCTTTCGCGGCGCGGGATTCGGAGCGTCCGTCGTCACCCCGCTCGGACCCCTGGGCCTCGATCTCGGGTATGGGTTTGACCGCACGACCAACGGTGTCAGGGATCCCAAGTGGCAACTACACTTCAAGCTCGGCCAGCTCTTCTAACCTCTGGAGTTTTCATGCGTGTGCTTCTTCGAGCGACCCCGGTCGCGTTCGTCCTCCTCGCAGCCCTCAGCGGGCGCGCTTCTGCGCAGCAGAAGAA
>JALYYT010000365.1 GCA_030946285.1 Gemmatimonadota bacterium | reverse complement strand
CATGAGACGTGCGGCAGTGGCGCTCGACAAGGCTCGTCTCGCGAACCGACTGTACCTCCGCGGCCGTCCGCCACGGATCGTCGTAAACATCGAGAAGGTGCGTCTGACTGCGAAGGAGCACGGCAGGAGCAACGCTGTCACCGAGCCGCGAACGCGAGCTGATTCCGACGTTTCGCGTCTGGACAGTTCGCTCGATAGCGCGCTCCAATTGATCGACTCCGACCCGCAGCGAATGGCCGATGCGCTGATCCGGCTGCGAGCGCAGGCGGCGTCGGTGAACGGAGCATTCGCTTCTGCGATCGGTGATGCTGCAGATGCATTGCGCGCAGGCCGTGACATGACGCCTGCGCTGGTCAGGGCGAGGCGTTCTCTCTTCGGTGTGCCACGAATCGGAAATCCGTCCATTCCCTGGACTGGTTCATGGGGCAGAGTTCCGTGACACGTTTTGTCTTCTGTACCGGAGAGTACGATTCCGGCGACTGGGATTCGGCGCCGCTGGTTCCAGCAAATCTCATTGATTCCGTCGCGCAGTACACCAGCGTCAGCGTTGCGCCGAGTGGCGTGAATGCCGCGCTCGGCTCGGATGCGATTCTTGATTATCCATTCGTGTACCTGACCGGGCACCTGCCGGTTCGTTTTTCCGCTGTCGAGCGGCGTAACATCCGCAGGTTGACGGAGCGCGGCGGGATGATCTTCATGGACGACCACAACCACGACATTGACGGGGTTTTTCACAAGACGGCTACGGAGGAGATCACGGTCGCGCTGGGCCGGCCGGTAGACATCCCGAACGACCACGAGCTGTACCGGTCTTTTTTCAAATTCGAGGACGGACCACCGACTACGAGTCAGGAACTGAACGGATGGGGCGACAATCTCGTCCACAAGAATCTGCAGGGCGTGGTGCGTGACGGACGCATCGCACTGCTTTACAGCAGCAAGGATTACAGCTCGGAGTGGAACTATCATCCCGAGAGCAAGCGGTTCAACGCGGTTGACAACACTCGCTTCGGCGTAAACATCATCGTGTATGCGCTCACGCGTTGACGCGCGGCGCATCGCCGAATGGGTACTCCGGGTTGTGAGCATCACCATTCTCATCGCTCTGGTCATACGCGTTTGGGAACGGGCACCCGTATCCGCGCGCGCGGACAGCGGTCCAGGTAGCCATCTTTCCGACCTGCTCCCGCGCTGGACCGTGACAAGATACGCGCGGCTTCACCTGAAGCTGGATTCAGTGCCGAATCGCGAGCAGCGCGACTGGCTCGCAGCAATCAGACACGCGGGTACTCGGACGACATGGACCGCTTCGAATATCGTGCCGCTGGCCGGTACGCTCTCGCAACTGGCAGATCCGGCCGGATCGTCGGAACTGCAAGCCACAACGGAGGCCGGCGATACGATCGTCGTCACCGACACGCGTGCGGCCCTGATGGATACCGTTGTCGCGCGAGATGGCGGAGCCACGATCGGTATAGCGGGAACGTTGCGCAAAGCCGGCCTGTCCGGGAAGGGCGGTACCGCGACGGTTTCGACGCGCGACACTCTCGTGTTCCGACGATTGCTGGTGGAGGGATCCGCGAGCTGGGAGACCAAATTCACCATTGCCGCGCTCGTGGAACGAGGGTGGAGGGTGGATGCCGTCACACACGTCGCGCCGGGCGTCGACGTACGTACCGGCAACCCCGGCACTCCCGATACGTCGCGTTACGCGGCGGTGATAGCGATTGACAGCTCAGCGGCTCTCATCGCAAGTGGCGCAGCGCGCTTCGTTCGGAGCGGGGGTGGCCTCGTAACGTTGCGCGATGCTGCATCGGTCGGCCCTGCAGCGGTGAATGCGATAGTTCTTGAGCGACGCGCGGACGCAGATGTGCGAGCTTATCGCTTTGGCGGCGGTCGCGTCATTCGCGCGGGATACAGGGATATCTGGCGTGAACGCATGTCCGGCGGCGACACATCGTCTAATCCGGTAGCGCAGCATCGCGCGTGGCTCGCGCGAGTTGTCGCGTCCGTCGCGTACGCGCCGCGACTCGCGCTGTCACCGGATTCGACGGCAGATCCAGCTCCATTCGCGAGTCTGGTGGAAGCCATCGGTCCGGAAGCTTACATGGTGCCCGGCGATGCAAGGAATGAAACCGCGGTGCCATCTTCCGTTCTGTTCGTGGTGCTGGTTGCGTCGCTCCTCCTGGAACTTCTATCCCGGCGGCTGCGCGGTGTGAGGTGATACAGGTCGCGCGCAGGGAACAAGTTGGCGCTTGCTTTGCAGAATCTTTCGGCCACGAATATCTTGCAGGACTTCACTCCAACTCTCAGGGCAATGACCGACTCCGACAAGACGGCACCGGTAATCACAGCGCAACAGCTTCTGGAAGACTGGCAGGGTCATCGCAGGCTGACACGGCGCGTGATCGACGCTTTCCCTGAAGAATCACTGTTCACGTTCAGCATCGGTGAGATGCGAACGTTCTCCGCCCTGGCGATGGAGATGATAACCATGGCAGTGCCCATCCTGCGCGGGGAGATATCCGGCGAATGGACGTCGTACGATCCACCGAAGCCAACTACCAAGGCCGATCTGCTCGCGCTCTGGGACAAGGCGACAGCGGACATTGACCGCATGTGGCCGGACATTCCAGCGCATCGTTTTCAGGAAGTGGACACTGCGTTCGGGCAATGGACAATGCCGGGATATGCAATGTTTCTGTATGCGATAGACAACGAGGTGCATCACCGCGGCCAGGGGTACGTCTACCTGCGTTCGCTGGGTGTCACGCCCCCGCCGTTCTACGAGCGGTAGTCGTGGCGAAAAGTCACTCAACATCGCGCAGCGCGCGCGATGTTGAGTGCCATCTCTACTCGGTGCCCGTTGAGCGGCGATACATGAATCCAAGTGCCATGCCGATCACGATGAGTACTACGCTGTCCATGATGATCTGATCCCAGACGAGCCTGCCGGGTATCGGCTGAACGGCGTAGTAGATCATGTACCGCGGCACCGGCAACAGGAGTGATGCCGCAATACCGAAGCGGAATCCCTGTGCGATCCATGGTTTCGCCTGCACTCCGCGGGAGTAGATCCAGACGAGAGCGCCGGACATGATCAGGTGCGCGAGGAGCATCAAGGGGAAATAGTGCGCCCCGTCAGCGTCCGACCGGTACATGCCGCCTAGCGCGAGGTAGTCCGGGTGCAGAACGGTTGCGTGGACGATGAAGCTTCCGAGCATCCAGAGGACGAATACCACAAGCCACGCGATATGAAGAGCCTGTTCACGGCGACGCTCCTAATTGGTGTCGCTCGCCGGTTGTCCGGCAGGCGACTGGACTGGATCAGGCCTGCGGCTGCGCGATCTGGCGCCGCGTCACAATGGGAAGCGCGACGAGCACTAGGGGCGCGAGCATTGAAATGAACAGCCCGACCGCCGGTGATCCACCATACCACGTGTTCGGATCAATTGTGATCCTCGGCCCCTGGAACATGAGCTCAAAGTACACGACCCAGGCGATGATGGCCGAAAAAGCGCCGCACCACGCCGCGCGATCGTACCGCGCGCGATACACGAACCACGCGCTGCACAGGCCCAGTGCGAGTATCACTTCTCCAGGTAGTCCGGTCTCGAGCCATGTGAGCGTGTAAACAGCGGGAATGCTGACTACCGGAATGAAGCAGGCGAAGATCTGTGCGGCTGCTGCAGCGTATCCTGCGCGTTGAACCGTCAACGCCGTACTACTCGTGACTTCGTGTGATTCCTTGAGCTGCATACCCCTCGTTCCAGGAAGTACGGAGGGGCACGGGCAGCCCCTATCGGACAGGAATGTAGGGGAGCGCAAAGTATTTACAAGTTCTTAATGCCGTTTCAGGGTTTCGAACATTCGTTCTAATAGTTCAGCGAACTTCCGAGAGTTTGAAGTGCGGATTTTCGATGATGCCGAGCCGGTTACCGAACGGGTCCTTGACCGCGGCTACCTTGATGCCTTCGCCGACTTCGGTCACAGGCTCGAGCATGGTGGCGCCGAGCGCCAGGAGCCGATCGAATGCGCTGGAAGCATCGTTAACTCCCCAGAGCGGTTGCGGTCCGCTCGTACCCGGAGTGGCGTCGGGTAGGAGACCGAGTTCAAATCCGCCGACCGAAAAGCCGACGTAGAAGGATTCGTCGTAGTAGGGGCCGGCGCCGAGCACGCTGGTGTACCACTCCTTTCCCCTGGCCAGATCAGTCACTGGATAGATGGCGGTGCGCAGGCCAAGAAGCATTGAAT
>JALYYT010000335.1 GCA_030946285.1 Gemmatimonadota bacterium | reverse complement strand
CAGCTGGCGTGTTACCTGGGTCTCGTATCACGCGAGGATTCGAGCGGGGATCGAACGCGGCTCGGATCAATCACGAAAGCTGGTAATAGCCACTGCCGCCACGTGCTCGTCCAGGCTGCGTGGAGTTATCGCCATCGTCCGCAGACGAGTGTCGATCTCGCGCGCCGACAGCAGGGACAACCGCCGAGCGTGATCACGCATTCATGGAAAGCGCAGCAGCGCTTACACAAGCGCTTCAACCATCTGTCCTACAGAAAACGTCCCCAGATCGCCGTCGTCGCAGTCGCGCGCGAACTTGTCGGCTTTCTGTGGGCTACGATGCAGGAAGTCGACGTAAGCGAGTACCAAGCGGCATGAGCACACTATGAATACAGTGACCGTGGTCCGGCGTGTGGTGTCGAGGCTCGATGTGCGAGCACTCTCGACGGCGTTATGCGGCCCGTGCAGTCTCGAGTGGTAACGGGATCCCCGAGCCTAGAATGAGCCAGCTCCCGACGAATCCAATTCTTGTCGCGCTGCCGATGCGAGTCGGTAATCGGCGTATATCAGCAGGATTAACCGTCGATGCTGCCTCGCGCCCACGTCGTACCACGGTCGCCAACTCCAACGACGCAAACTCCTCTTGACACCAGCCCAGTCATATCAACGCCCCGGCTCAACTGCGAACGCATCAAGTAGACGCGGGCGCGCAGCGCCCGCTACCATAGCCCCTTCGTCAGCTGCAGCGCTTCGTTAGGCCGCAGGCGCATCAGACAGGATCGTCCCCTGTGCGCTGCGCCGATGTGCAAGAACGCTGCTGAGCCAAATCGCCAAGCCAAGGGTCGCCATGCGTGCGAGATTGGACAGCCAGCCGCCAATTGCGGTGTTGCTGACGGTGAACACGTACCAGTAGAGATTGAGCAGGGCATGGAGCCCGATAACGAACCACAGGCTGTATCCGGACCGCACGAAGAGCCAAGCGAACAGGCCAGCCCCGAGCCCTGTCACGGCAAGCACCCCGACGACGGTAAGGAGGCCACCGCCCGCACGATCTGCCTGACCGAGGTGCCCCCAAGCGAACGGAATGACGTTCACCAGCAGTGCGGCCCAGAACGGCCAGCCCGCGCGTGCGTACAGCTGGCGGAAGATGTAGCCCCGGAACAGCACCTCTTCGGACAGCGGTGAGATCAGCGCCGTCATCCCCAACTGCCACGGGTCGGACGTGTGCGTAACTGGGAACGCTAGCGCGAACGCGATGAGCGCCGGAAGGGTGGCGGCGAACGCGTAGAGCAGCCCTCGGCCGGTCTCCGCGCCGCCAAGTCCCAGTTCGCGGAGCGCCGCCCGTGCGCCGACGCCGTGAGCGAGCATCACGCCACTACAGGCAACGATGACCCAGCCGGTTTTCCAAACAGCCTCCCCGATCTGCGATGGGTGCGCCTCATAGAATGCGCGAAAGGCGTCGAGACGGAACAGCAGAGACCGGAGTGCCAGCGCGAGCGCGAACATCCCGAGCGCGACCGCAGCGAGTTGGACCCTGTCGAGCTGTCGCGCTACAGCGGATGATTCCATCTGTATCACCATCCCAGACCGTGTCGGGGGAAAGAGGCTGTTGCGGTCTAACGCGTATTAGGCCGCAAAATCCTGCTTCAAAAACACTGCAAGCATGCAGCCTAAGATGTCGGTTCCCATAGTCTGCGCAAGTCGCAACTTGTTGCCTTCATACGACTACGCCCGCGATCCTTTCCCCAACGCGCTCCGCGACTTCACAAACGCCCCGCGACGAAATCGCAACCCAGTCCAATCCTCATCAATCGCGACCGCCCTCACAGTCTCGAATCCCGCTCCTTCCAGCTCCCCCCACCCGCTATCCCGATTGAACTCGCACTTGTACCTCTTCGATGTCCCCTTCGGATACGCGAACCACAACACAGCATCACCCTTCGCCTTCGCCGTCAGCGCATTCGCAGCCGCATCGAGATCCAACTGCGTCACCACGAACGCCACCGCAAACTCCACCCGCTTCATCTTCGACGCATCACGCACAACCTTCGCCGCGCCCGTCTGCCTCAGCTCCGCCTCGAACGACGCCGGCGCATTCAGCACAACGATCGTCTCCTGATCCTTCAGGTTCATCTTCTTCCACAACGGCGACATCCCGCTCACACCAGCCTCCCGTTCGCAAGGAAGGCCCTCGGCGATCGCCAAGGGCCTTTCTTATATACGAGTTCGTACCGCGAGCGCTAGACTATCGGCTTGTACCGGTAACCCACCACACCCGTCGCAGTCGCAGTCGCCTTGAACGGTGCCGATGCCTTCGGTGCGATCGGACCGACCGTGACCGACGACGTTCCCACCACCGCACCTGACTTGTCCAGGAACTCCACGTTCATCGTGTACGACTTGGCCGTCGCTCCATGATTCGCGATCGTACCACCCAGCGTCACAGTCTTCGATTCGGCGCCCACCGAGAACTCGTTTA
>JALYYT010000301.1 GCA_030946285.1 Gemmatimonadota bacterium | reverse complement strand
CACGAAGCCGTTATCGGCAACGAAATTCGGCCCGATGCCGAGAATGTTGTAGTGGAATCCGAATGCGCGTCCCGTGCGATCCACGACCGCCTCCCACATCGGCGCTGTTGCGCTCGCTCCGTTCTGGCTGGTGCTGCTCATCGCAGCCTGAACCTGTGCGAAGTACAGTCGCCCGAACACATAATGCACATCACCGTCCACCACGCGATTGCTCCGTCCACCACCCACCCGATCGCTGTACAGAAAACCGGCGGTACTCTGATCGCCGAAGCCGGTGTTGAGCCTGAGGATGTCCACCAGCGGGTGCTTTCCATTGCTGCTCGTGCTCGCGGCATCCTGCGCCGAGAGAAATGCAATGTCGGTGCGGCCGAGCGTGCCGGTCACCTTCGCGGCCGCTAGAGGCTGTCCGATCGTTCGCGTGTACACGAGCGTGTTCGGAGTGTTGAAGCGATCGCTTCCTTCCACGAAGAACGGCCGCTTCTCGGGATAGAACAGCGCGAAACGAGCGTCCGTCGCGATCTGGGTTGCATCAGCTTCGATCTGGGAGAAGTCCGGCTTCACCGTGCCGTTCAGTACAAAGTTGCTTCCCAGAGCCCATCGAACGTTACCGCCGAGCTGTGGTCTGGACGTGTATTTCCATCCGGTGAGTGTGGAACCACAGCAGGGGGTGCCAGTAACGGTATTCGTGAGCTCCGGGTTCAGGCCTATCACCTGTCCGTGATGCATGTCGTGCATCCCCTGCAGCAGCCCTTCCTGGTTGATGAAGCTGGCCGCGCCGCTCCGCGCTTCCGTCCATGTTTCCTTGTAGCCGCTGTGCTGCACGTTGCGAAGTATCTGGATCCCCCAATCCTGCCGAGACGTACCGGGATAGCGCAGACTGCTGAACGGGATTCGTATCTCGACTTCGTAGCCCCACGGCGTGACGTGTCCCTTGGAATCCCAGAGGAAATCTGCGCTGAGGTCGGTCTGTCCTGGTGCGACGTTCGAGCCGGGTATGAATCCGCCGGTCTCGTTCTTGGTTCCGTCGGCCTGGATTCCCAGCGGATTGACTATGAAAACGAATGCGCGGTTGCGCGTGTTGTACGTGTCGAGATGGATCTCGACATTGTCGTTGGAAGCGATGTTGTCGCGATCGGCCAGCGTCGCGCTCACCGGACCGTGCGGCTCGTACGCGCGAATTCCGAAGTAGATGGCGGTCCCCGAATACCACACCCTCACTTCGGTGGAGTCAGGCGACGGTCGCTGATCCGCTGGCGCGTACTCGGAAAATCCGGTCAGGAGACCGGCCTGGCTCCACACGGGTTCATCGAGGCGCCCATCCACGGTGATGGATGCATCTATCCGTGGCGCGTTCGCGATTATCTGACCGGCACGTCCGTTGTAGACGGGACCGGGCTGAGCCGCAGCGATCTGAAAGGCGCCGAGGAGTGCCATGAGCATTATGCGGGAAATGTAGCCACGGCGGAGACCGGTTCGCCTTGGAGTCCTGTAAATTCCTGTCATGAGAAAACTCACGATCCTCCGTTCGCGCATGAGTATTCCCAGAGGCGCTGCCGTCGCCGCGCTGGTGATGGCCGCTCCCGCGGGATTGCATGCACAGAAGCCGGTCCCTCTGACCGCGACTGAGCATGCTATCGTGCGCTCCATCGACTCGCATCACGCCTCGGCGGTGGCGCTGCTGGAGCGTGTCGTCAACATCAATAGTGGCTCGCTCAATTTTGCCGGTGTTCGGGAGGTCGGCGATATCTTTCGCGCGCAATACGACTCGCTCGGCTTTCATACGCGTTGGGTGGATGGGTCTGCCTTCGGTCGTGCAGGACATCTTGTCGCTGAACATCCGGGCCCGGGACCGAAGATCGTTCTGATCGGTCATCTCGATACCGTGTTCGAGCCGGACAACCCGTTCCAGAAATTCAAGATGCTGGACGATTCCACTGCGACTGGTCCGGGAATCATCGACATGAAGGGCGGCGACGTGATCGCGCTGAATGCGCTGCGTGCGCTGAAGGACGCCGGTGTGCTGGATCGGATGAATGTGGTCGTCGTCTACCATGGCGACGAGGAGGAGTCGGGTAACCCTCTTTCCCTGGCGCGCCAGACACTCAAGGATGTCGCACGCGGTGCGAAAGCCGCTCTTGGATTCGAGGATGGTGCGGGCGATCCGAAAACCGCGATCATATCGCGGCGCGGCGATGACGAGTGGACTCTCAGGGTCAGCGGACGGCCGGCGCACTCGTCGCAGATCTTCACTGCCGACATCGGTGCCGGCGCAGTGTACGAGGGCGCGCGGATACTGGATCAGTTCTACCAGAAGCTGTCGAAGGAGCAGTATCTCACTTTCAATCCCGGACTCGCACTGGGCGGCACCGCTGTTGTCGCAGATAGCTCAGGGACGCAAGGTTCCGCTGCTGGCAAGACGAACGTGGTGGCGAAGACCATGGTGATCACCGGCGACCTGCGTACGCTTTCCCCGGAACAACTCGCTCACGCGAGGGCGACGATGAAGGAGATCGTCGCCGACCATCTTCCGCACACGAACGCGGAGATCACGTTCAGGGATGGCTATCCACCAATGGCGCCCACCGATGGCAACCGGAAGTTGCTGGCGATGTACGACAGGGCAAGTCAGGATCTCGGATTCGGACCGGTCGTTGCCGTGGATCCGTCACGCGCAGGCGCGGCCGATGTCTCTTTTGTCGCGAGTATCGTCCCGATGGTGATAGACGGAATCGGACTTTCCGGTCATGACGACCACACGGACAAGGAAACGGCGGACATGCGAAGGCTGGCGTCGCAGACGAAGCGTGCCGCTCTCCTCATGTACAGGCTGGGCACGGAAAAATAACCGCCATCGTACGGCGGCCGTCGTTTCTGTTTCTTGCGCTGGGCGGGGCGCAGACCGGCAGCTCCGGCTACGATTCGATGTAGGCAGCAATCGCACCCATCCGGTTCAGTCAATGTTGCAGCAGCGTTCGAAGCTCGTAATTGCATTCGCCCTGGTCTACGTCGTGTGGGGCTCGACCTACCTCGCGATCCGCTATTCGATCGCCACGATACCGCCGTTCCTCATGGTCGGAACGCGGTTCCTGATCGCTGGCGCAGTGATGCTCGTGTGGACTACGGCCCGAGCAGAGAAGCGGCCAACGCGCCGTCAGGTACGCAACGCCGTGGTTGCCGGAGTGCTCATGCTCGTCTTCGGTAACGGTGGAGTGGTGTGGGCGGAGCAGACTGTACCTTCCGGGATAACCGCACTCATCGTCGCGATCGTGCCGTTATGGCTCGTGCTGCTGAACTGGGCGAGGCCTGGTGGAAGCAGACCGTCGATCGGAGTTGCGCTGGGCGTGGCTGTCGGACTGTTCGGAATGCTGGTGCTCGTCGGCACGGATTCACTTCGCGGCAACGGTGACGTCAAAATCTGGGGCGCTGTTGTTCTGATGTTCGCTTCCATGTCATGGGCCGCTGGAACACTCTTCGCCAGAGGGTCGGATCTGCCGGCGCCAATGATGACGACGGCGATCGAAATGCTCGCGGCCGGTGTGGCGCTGCTGGCGATCGGTGTGTTGTCCGGTGAGCTGCGCGGTTTTTCTCCAGCTCAGGTTTCACATGCGTCGGCGTTCGGACTGGTGTATCTGATTCTGTTCGGATCCATCGTTGGATTCAGCGCGTACAGCTGGCTGGTGAAGAACGCCACTCCTGCCGCCGTTGGGACGTATGCATATGTGAACCCGGTCGTGGCAGTCTTTCTCGGATGGATCATCGCCGGTGAAGTGGTATCGGCGCGAACACTCGCCGGTGCGGCGATCATCGTCGTCGCAGTGTTCGTCGTCAGCATCTCGACGAGCACGCACGCGTCACGCTCCACGATACGGGCCGCTGTGCCTCGCCGGGTATAGGCTGCTGCTGCGAAGGCTTCCGTCCGTAACGCGCATGGAACACTGTATTTCTGAAATCACGAATTCCGGAGATGTTTCGACATGCATAACGCCCACACGTACGAAACCGAGCTGACATGGACGGGTGCCGACGCAGGACCGACGTCCTCGTATACGGCATACTCGCGCGACTACGTTGTCAGAGCGCCAGGAAAAGAACCGCTTTCGGGCTCGGCCGATCCGGTGTTTCGCGGCGATCGGGAACGGTACAATCCGGAGGACCTGCTGGTCGCATCACTGTCAGCGTGCCACCTGCTTTCGTACCTCGCTGAAGCGGCCCGGGCCGGCATACACGTAGTTGCCTACGAAGATTCCGCGTCGGGAATCATGGTTCTGGAGGACGGCGGCGGCCACTTCACGGAAGTCACGTTGCGCCCGCATGTGACGATCTCGGCGGGCGACCCCGAAGTCGCGCACTCACTTCACGAGCGTGCACACAGCAACTGTTTCATCGCTTCGTCGGTGAATTTTCCCGTACGCCACGAAGCTCGCGTGACTGTTGCGTGAAGGCGCATGGACTACGGTCCATCGGAACCAACAGGAGGGCCGGCACATATTGCCGGCCCTCCTGTTGTTCTGGAACGATCGGGTTAATTCGGCAATTTCACCTGCGGCTCGCCGGCAGCTTTCCGTTTTGCGTTGAATGCCGCGAGACCTGTCGTCTTTACTGCGTTCCACCGGGACATGACGTCGTTGAGCTGAGTACGGGCGCGTTCGACTGCATCTATCTCGCCCGCTGTTGGAGCAACGTCGGCGCCCTGCATCGCCATCGCCGAAGCAGTCAGGGTGCTCGTCACCGATGAGAGATTGGCGGACGCTGCAGCCGCCCCGCCGCGCCGCCCGAATCCGCGACCGCCGGTAACCGGAGCGGGCGCCAGCGACTCGACCTGTGCGCGGAACGCGTCGACATCCGTCCCCTTCAGCTTTTCCAGTTCGCTCACGAGTGAGCGTGCCTGCAAGTATTCCGTGTGCGACCGTTTCGATCCGTCATACATCTCTCTGGAGAGTGTCGCCACTTGCGCGAGTGCCGCCGGTGGCGTCGTTACACGCGGATCAAGGCGAAGAAGCAGCGGTTGCGTGTAACTCTTTCCATCGACGGTGAGACGTACGGTGTAGTTGCCCGCGGGCGCCCACGGTGCGTTCACGTCGTCATAGGTGCGGTGAGGAACTGCACCCTCGCCACCTTCACCTCCGCCTGCGTTCGTCGCCACCGGATCGAACCGGAGATCCCAGCTCATGCGGTGCATTCCTTCCTTGGTGGATATGACCATGGGCGGAGCGGGCCAGTACAGCGGCAGCGTGCAGTCGGGAGCTGCAGGATTGTTCTGACACAGCCTGTTATACGCGACTGGATCGGTTGCGGGATCGGGGTTCGGCACGGGGTCCTTGCTCGAGTACGAGCGAACGACCTTTCCGGCAGCGTCGAGTACATCGAGCGTCACCGGGCCCGCGACATTTCCGGCGAGGTAGTAGTCAATGATTCCACCGCGTGGTGGATTCTCGCCAGCCGGCACTTCAGGCGGCCACGGTGTCGGATCATTCGTCGCGAATCGAACACGTGTCGCAGGTTCGGGCCTGTACAGATATGCGGCACCCGACGCCTTCGCCTCGGCGAGCTGCCGCAACGGTGTCACGTCGTCGAGTATCCAGAACCCGCGGCCGTGTGTGGCTGCGACAAGATCGGAGCACATGCAGGTGCTGTCGTCCTTGAGCTGGATGTCGCGCACGGATACCGACGGCATGTCCAGCTTGAGCGACTGCCAGTGATCACCGTCGTCGGACGAGACCCACACCTGCGTGTCGGTGGACGCG
>JALYYT010000282.1 GCA_030946285.1 Gemmatimonadota bacterium | reverse complement strand
CGTCATCGCTATGCGTCCTACTCGGCGAGCAGATGTTCGATGAGCTTGCGGTTTCCCTCTGAGTTCCAGTCCACCGCGCCCGCGATCTTCTTCCGTATCACGCCGTCCCGTCCGACGATGACTGTCTCCGGATAGCCTGTGGTTTGGTAGGCATGCTCGATCTTTCCCGACGGATCGTGGAGCACCTGGAAGGTCATCCCCATGTCGTGCACGAACGCACGGATCGCGTTCTGGCTGCCGGAGTCGTCAACGCTGACGGCGACGACGCGCAATCCGCGTGGTCCGTAGGTCTGGTACAGACGCTCGATGCTTGGGATCTCGACGCGGCACGGCTGGCACCAGGTTGCCCAGATATTCACAAGCACGACCTGTCCCTTGAAATCGGCAAGCGACATGTGGTGCGCCGGAGTGTCCAGCGTTGCGGCGGTGAAGTCGGGCGCATGAGTTCCAACGCCCATTGGCGTGAGCTCGTTACCGAGCAGACGAGTTACGCCGTATCCTATACCGGCGATGGCGGCAAGCACTACCGCAACGACGCCGAGTTGCTGTCTGCCAGTCACGCAGCCTCCATTCCCGCCGCCCGCAATACCCCGATCTCGGACCCGGGATCAGCGGCGGCGAAAATGGCGTTGCCAGCAACGAAGGCGTCCGCGCCAGCGCGTCGGGCCTGCAGAATCGTGTCGCGGGAAACACCGCCATCCACTTCGAGGTCGGCCGGCGAGCGGAACTCATCGAGCATCGTCCGTGCGCGCCGGATCTTGTCAGTCGATGCAGGAATGTAGGACTGTCCGCCGAAACCGGGATTCACGGTCATCACGAGCAGGAGGTCTATATCCGCGATGACTTCCCGAACGGCGTCGAGTGATGTGGCTGGATTGATTGCAACGCCTGCTCTGCAGCCGAGCGAGCGGATATGGGCGAGATGGCGCTGGAGATGGAAGGTCGCTTCGGAATGGATGGTTAGTCCCGTGGCGCCCGCACGCGCGTAATCCTCAAGATACGATTCGGGGTGGATCACCATGAGGTGCACATCTATCGGCAGATTTGTGCAGCTCCGCACAGCATCGATGACCTTGGTGCCGAAGCTCAGGTTCGGCACGAACTGACCATCCATCACGTCGACGTGAATCCAGTCGGCTCCTCCGGCCTCGCACATCGCGACGTCATCGCGGAGGCAGGCGAAGTCGGCACTGAGGACCGATGGTGCGATTCGGATAGGATTCACAGGCATGGACTAATCGGGGCGGAACGTGTCTGGTCGAACTGCGGAGTCTGGAACCGGCCTGATTCGAGGCAGGGAAGCGCCCCGCTGGATTCTCATTGTATCGGCCGTGGAGTCACGGGGAAAGTACGATACCGTGAGGCCCACATTCCCGCCGACGCGAATCAGCGAGTCCGCCGCCGGTCGCTGGCGCAATACGGTGTTCGGTGGCTGGAAGGAACTGGTGTCGCGCGTCACGGTGGCGCGCAGCCTCAGTGAGTTCAATACCCCGCGCGCGTCGGGAAGTGACATTCCCACCAGATCCGGGGCGGGGATCGGAACCGAGTCTTCCGGCGGCTGCACAATCTGTGCTGCAACCGAGGGAGGTTCGACAGGCGGGCCCGGTGCTGCTGGCCGCACGGTCGTGTCAATCGGGCTGAGTACGCCCGCAGTGTCGGGGACGTATGGCTGCGGCGCGGGCGGAACGATCTTCGACGGAAGCACGAAGACGAAGATCAGGACGTACGCCAGCGCGAAGCCACCGATCCCGATTACCAGGTATGGAAACGCACGCCGCAGGCGCGCGCGAGCATCCACCTATTCCGATCTCCTGAGTCTCGCGGCGAAGGCACCATCGGTGCCGTGCTTCTGCGGCAACACGCGAAGCCGGCCGGCATCGAGCGTGGAAGCCGGCACGGCTCCGTCAGGAGGCGGCTCGAGCGTGAAGTGCGGATGTTCGTCCAGGAAGGTTTCGATCTGGACATCATTCTCTTCGGGCTCGAGCGAGCAGGTGCTGTAAATGAGAAGGCCACCCGGCTTGACCGAGTCGGCGGCGGCGCGGATGATGGACCGCTGGATAGCTGGCATCACTGCCAGATCCGAAGCCTTGAGGCGCCAGCGCGCATCGGGATGGCGCCGGAAGGTACCGGTTCCGGTGCAGGGAACGTCCACCAGTACGGCGTCCAGGTCGTGCATTGCCGGGTGGCGCGCATCGTCAACCAGGGGGACGACGTTCGTGGAGTGAAGCCGTTGAGCTGTGGAGACCACGCGCTGCATGCGAGCCGCGGAACGATCTGCCGCGTACACGACGCCAGCCGTACGTGAAAGCTCGAACGACTTTCCGCCCGGGGCCGCGCAGAAGTCTGCGACGCTGGAGCCGGGCGCGATGCACGCGTACTGAACAACAAGCGTAGCTGCAGGATCCTGGACAAAGAAGAGCCCGCGCGAAAATGCTTCCAGTTCCAGGAGCGACACGCCGTGGCCGAGTTCGACGGAGTCATCAAGGAGTGGGGCGTGGTGAACCTCGACGCCGGCTTCCGTGAGCATGGCTTTGAGGTCATCGCCACTGATGCCGTACGGACGCAGAACAGTCGGTGCTTCGATGTTGTTCGCGTTGAGCAGAGCGCTTGTCGCTTCCGCACCCCATCGGGCGACCCATCGGGCGACGAGCCAACGCGGATGCGAGCTCGCTAGGGCCAGTGCGTCAATCGGATCAGGAGGTGTGGCGACCGCGAGGTTCGAACGCTCCCTGTCGGTACGGCGGAGAACCGCATTGGCCAGCTTGCTCGCCCCGAGACCGTGCCGAGTCTTTGTGAGCTCGACCGTCTGAGCGATCGCGGCATACGCAGGGACGGATCCCATGCAGAGCAGCTGATACGCTCCGAGCCGGAGCAGATCGATGAGGTCCGGGTCAAGGCGGACCAGGCCGCCCCGAACCCTGTCCGAAAGCACCGCATCGAGGAACGAACGACGGCGCATCATTCCGTACAGCAGTTCCTGCGTCCACCGGCGGTCGCGCGAGTCGATCTGCGTGGTGTGCCGCTCGAAGGACGGGTCCAGAAGCTGGCCTGCGCGAACGTCGGCGCAGACCTCTGCGGCAATGATCCGCGTCTGCGTTATCGAAGAGCTTCGCGCAGGACTCGTGGGCGACGTGTTGCTGAGTTCGGAGTTCACTCTTTCAGCTTCCCGGAAATTGACGGCGGCGCGGCTGAGACCGGGTCCACGTGGAGAGCGACGGAAACGCACGCGAAAGCGGGCGTACCCGAGCCTGCCCGGGGATGGAACTCGGTGTCTCCGAAAGGAACATCGTGGACGGCGCTGACATCTCCGGCTGCTCCGGTGTCACCGAAGCCGCAAGAATCAGCCGCCCCCCACGAAGTGCACGAGTCTGGCGTGTCACTGGCATTAAGGGTCACGGAAGCCAACATATCACGACTGCGCCCAATAGTCCGGAAAATTTGTCGCTAACTATCCAAGCGCGCATCGAATCCTGAATCCGTAAGAAGTAAGCGAGTGTCGTGCCGGGGCGAATATACACAAAACGAACGTTTATGCAGGATTTCTACCACAGCCGCGAAACTGCCGGCTGCGGCGTCTACCTCTTGCATGCCGCGCGCCGAGATCGAGCGGTGAATTCCCTCTCGACATGGACAAAGCCGTACGTCACCATACACACTGCCGCTCCGGAGAAGTCTGTCGGAGCGATTCGAGAAGAGTCGCCAAAGCGGACGCGATTTGCTTTCACGACACATTTCCCTACGATTTCAAGCCGTCCAACTAAGCCGGGCCTGCTGTTTTCGTACCACACCCGTTGCCGTCCTGCGACAC
>JALYYT010000269.1 GCA_030946285.1 Gemmatimonadota bacterium | reverse complement strand
CCCTTGATCTGTGCTGACATCCCGAACAGCGCGGCATTTGCCTGGCTTGGTGCGGTCGTCGTCGTGGCCATTCCGGTCCGCACACGATACGAGCGCACCGAGGCGATGGAACCAGTGTGGGGAAAGATCACGAACAGAAACGCCCTTTCTCGCGCGTCGAGTGGTGGCATCGGCTGGTCTTCTGAGCGAGGGGCGCACCAGATTTCGTGTGTCTCGAAACCGGCTGGCGCAGCATTGAGCATGGCCCCACGGATGTAGGTCGTGCGCGCGCTATCCGCGTCTGTGAAGACCGAAACGCCGTCGGCGCGGACGGAGCAGCTTCCGTCAGCCATGAAATTGCCCGTGATCGTTACGGCTGCCGGTTTGAAATTTCCTGATGACTGCGCGTGCAGCGAGCGTGGCAGCTGGGACAGACAGGCTGCGAGTACCACGACATGCGCGAACGGGTGCAGGCGCTCGGTTGTTTTATGTAGCGTCGATGACGTGCTCATTCACCATAATGACGTGAGCGCGGTTGTTCGGGTGAAGCCGGTTCGCCTATTCTGGTGCGGAATCCTGCAAGCAGATTCTAGAGGTAGTCAACCGCTATCTTGCGTCCCAGATACAGCCCCAGTCCCGTTCCGACGATGGATAGAGTGAATGCCGTCATGATTCCCGCGTACGCTCCGATCCACCATCCGATCGTTCCGCCCACGAACGATCCCGTAAGACCAAGTATTTTCGCCATTCGGTGATCCTCCTGATGCGGACCGGCGAGGAAATCCGGCGGCCGGCCGCTTCCTTGAGACTCGATACGGACTGATTTCGTAACGCATTCCCGGAATGGCAGGAGCGCCGTTCGATGCGTAGATTCAGCTCTAATGAATCCGACGCGCCAGGACCAGGCGTACTCCACACGACCAGCAACTACTGCTGTTCCGGGGGACGATGCGTCCGTCGTGAAGCGAATCGCCGAGGGTGATGAAAGCGCGCTCGCGACTCTATACGATCGTTGGTCACAGGTCGTCTACTCGCTGGTGGCTCATCTCCTCAATGACGCTGATGGTGCGGAGGACGTCGTGGAGGAGACATTCTGGCAGGTGTGGCAGCGGGCGTCGTCGTATGACGCGTCCCGTGGCACCGTCAGAACGTGGTTTCTGACGATCGGCCGCAGCCGTGCCCTAGATCGTCTACGTGCTCGCAAGCGAAGTCGCGAGGATGTTTCCATCGACCTCAGCCTCATCCGCGATCCAGGTTCCGATCCTTCCCAGGATGCTGAAGGGGCGGAGCGCAGTCGGCTGGTTTATGACGCACTCGCGCAGCTTCCGGAAGATCAGCGACGCGCGCTGGAGCTCGCATATTTCCGCGGACTGAGTCAGTCCGAGATAGCAGAATTCCTGAGCGAGCCGCTCGGTACGATCAAGACGCGTATGCGTCTTGGCATGCAAAAGCTGCGTGACACGCTCGTTGGGCTTAGAGAGAGTACAGCATGAGCGACGAAAACAGAAACTCGGACGAGACGCTGCCAGCGAATGGCGCGGACGACGCAGAGATGCGGCGCGAGTCCGGGTCGCCCATGAGTGACGCGGAGTCGTCCTACGATGTGGCGGGAGCGGCTCTTGGCGCGCTCTCCGCGTCGGAGGAAGCGGAGCTGTACGCTGTGGCTTCGACCGACCCAGGCGTCTCTGCGGACCTCGCGGCAATGGAGGCGGTCGTGGCCGAGATTGCCCGACTCGCGCCAGCAGCCGAGATGAACCGGGGCCGGTCCGCCGGCATCCGGTCGCGACTCGTTGCACGCGCTGCGGCGACTCGGGCTGGTCGTTCGCCGCAGAAGGGGGCAGGCGAATCAGAGGCGCCGCCGGTACCAAAGTCGCGACCGAGCCTCGCGTCGAATGCTCCCGCCAGACGTACGCATGCCGCTGGGTCAGGCGCCAGTTCGGCATCGTCCCGGACGGTTACGGGCACTCACCCGATACCATTCGAGCCACGGCGTCCGACCAACTGGGGACGAGTGCTGGGCGGATTCGCGCTCGCTGCGGGACTTGTAATAGCGGCGTTCGGAGTATTCGAATGGCAGGGCAGGCGCGCGGAAGGAAGCGCGCAAACAGCGTCGGACCAGGCTGCGACCAACCTCGTCGTTCAGGTGGCGCACCTTCGCGCCTCGATCGCGGAGAAGGATAGCCTGATCGCTTCGTTGACCGGGATGCGCACCAAGGTGATAGACATGGTTGCGTACAACTCGTCC
Source organism: Gemmatimonadota bacterium (assembly GCA_030946285.1). GTDB lineage: Bacteria > Gemmatimonadota > Gemmatimonadetes > Gemmatimonadales > Gemmatimonadaceae > Fen-1247. The sequence continues at coordinate 8,171 of JALYYT010000269.1, read as the reverse complement.
GATCCAATGGCTCGCATCTTCTGGGATCAGAAGAAGCAGAAATTCATCATGTACGCATCGCACATCAAGGCGCCGCCCGCTGGGCGTACGTACCAGGTGTGGCTCATCGCGCGGACGGGAGCCCCGATCTCCGCCGGTACATTCCGCCCCGAAGCTGACGGCTCCGCGATCATGACCGCGAAGTACCCTATGCCGCCCGGCACACTACGCCGGATCGCGGTCACCGAGGAACCCGAGGGAGGTATGCCGGCACCCACGGGCCCCGTGATCTTCTCTGGAGTTGGAACGTAATTTCGGACAGTCGTTCGGTCCCATTGATCTGCACCAAACTGTGATATTCCTCGCCGCGCTCATGCGCGAGGGGCGCGAGCAGTTGATCCGGACGGTGGGAAGTCTGTTTGCTGGTCTGAAGTCTGCGGCCTCACGCTCCACCCCCCGCGGATCCGCTGGACACCCTCCAGGCACGCCATACAGACTACTGCCCAGGCGGTACCGATGATCGCCCCGCCGACCACGTCCGAAGGGTAGTGAACGCCGAGGTAGACTCGGCTCGTGCAGATCCCGACGATCACCAGTATGGCAATCAGTTGTGTCAACGCTCGCAGCCACCAGCTCGGGGACAGCCTGGCCGCAAGGTAGGCGATCGTGCCATACACGATCACCGAATTCATCGCGTGGCCAGAAGGGAAAGAGCTGCTGACCACATTCGTCGCCCAGGCGAATATGTGCGGTCGGGGCCTGTGGTAGTGGAGTTTCAGTACAAGGTTGAGCGCCATCCCCCCGATTGTGGCCGCGACGAGCAGTATCGCGGGGCGCCGCTGGCCGGTCAGGGCCAGAAACATCCCCGCCACGACCGTCATCATGATCACGACAGTACCCGTACCCAAGGCGGTGAGCTCGAGCGCCGCGGTGGTCGCCAGGGTCGACTGGTGCGCGGCCATCCACCGGAGCACCCCATCATCGAACGCCAGAGTTGCCCCCGATTGGACCGTCTCGGCCAGCTCCAGAAAAATCCAGCCGGTGATCCCGGCCACGACGAGGCCGATAATTAGGACGAGGCCAACCGCCGTTGACAGGCTGTTGGTCCTGTTCCTTACGACCGAGAGGGCACGCTCTATCGGCCGCTCGATATTCTGATCCATTCGGGTTCTCCATGCAGACAGTGCGCCGGAAAACTTCCAGGGCAGGCCTGGGAGCAATCGACTCAAGGAGTTCACTAGTTGCCAGGCCATGATTGACGTCTTCGTAGCACGCCAGCCCATCTTTGACCGGCACGACACGCTGGCAGGGTACGAGCTACTGTACCGCAATACAGCCGCGTCCACCATCGCCGACGGCGCAGCCGCCGACGCGATGTGCACCGACACGGTCATTCATTCGTTCCTCGATATCGGACTCGATGACCTCACCGATGGTCATCGTGCGTACGTGAACTGTACGCGCGAGTTCCTGCTCGACGGGCAGGTGGAGTTGCTCCCGCCAAAGCAAGTAGTGATCGAGGTTCTGGAAACCGTCGGCAACGATCCTGCGGTCGTGGCCGCCTGCCAGCGCCTCACACAGCGCGGCTACCAGCTCGCGCTGGATGACTACGTGGACGATCCGAGCTACGACGCCCTGCTGGCCACAGTTTGTATCGTCAAGATTGATGTGCTGCACCGGAAGTCGGGCGAACTCGCGGCGCTGCTCAAGCGGCTTCGTCCGTTCAACGTGAAGGTTCTAGCCGAGTGCGTAGAGACGATGGAGATGCACCAGGAGTGCATGCATCTCGGTTTCGATCTCTTCCAGGGTTACTTCTACCGTCGGCCCGAACTCGTTACGCGAAAGGAAATCGAGGTGGGTCAGGCTGCGATGTTGCGTCTGCTCAACATGCTTCGTGACGGCGAGACGCCCGATTCCGCGATCGAGAGCGGGTTCCGCTCCGATCCGACCCTTACGTACAAGCTGTTGCGGATCGTTAATTCCGCATCGGTGGGTGGGCGTGGCATCGACTCCATCGGCTTCGCGATTCGCATGGTGGGACGCCAGATGCTGTATCGCTGGCTTGCCTTGCTGATGGTGTCGTCCATGGTTACGGGAAGCGACATCTCGGACCAGCTGGTGTATGCGGCGCTCCTTCGGGCGCGTCTGTGCGAGCTTATTGCGGAATCGAGTCCGCAGGTGCGCCATCCGCAGGCTCTGTTCATGACCGGCCTGTTCTCGATGCTCGACGTACTGTTGCGCATGCCGATGGCGGACGTGCTCGCGCGCGTCAGCGTTTCCGACGAGATCCGTCAGGCAGTGATGGAAGGAACCGGACCGTACGCCGAGCCTCTGTTGCTGGCTGACGCTTATCAGCGCGGCGAATGGGACCAGGTCGACACGCTCGCCTCGTCACTGGGAGTGTTGCCCATGCAGATGGCATGGTTGTACACGAAATCGCTCGCCTGGGTGAACGAACAGCTGACGTCGGTCAAGGAAGCCGCAGCGGCCTGACGCTTTCGTCCGGTGTCGCTCACGACACCGGACATTCAGTCACGCGTCGTCGCGTCTGTCGGCGCTGCGCCGGTCCCGGTGCCTGCGGTCGTGCCGTTTTCCGCTGGACCGACCGCGGAACCAGCGCCAAGTCAGTACCAGGGCAAAAAGGAATATCACCGCGAGCACCGGTTCGAACAGCTCCGTGAGTCCCGGCTGCACGTTCTGGATCTTGTAAAGAATCGCGATGAGACTGAGTGCGATCGCCCAGATCAGCAACAGCGGAGCGGAATCCCGCCCGTGCCAGAGCTTCATGTCGTCACCGTGCGACTATGCATCCGATTGCTGCTGCCCCGTCGAAAGTTCGAGGCGAGAGAGCATCGTTTCGATCCTCTCGAGCCGCGCGATCAGCTCTGCGAGATGCTTCTCCTGCTCGGTCGGGCTCTCCAGCTCGAAGGTCACCGCACCGCCGGTCTCCAATCGTGCAACGCGGACATCAGAAAGTCGCGAAATACCCTGGCGCCGCGCCGCGGCTTGCAGCTCCGCGTGCGTTATGAGCTGTCGCTTCATGTTGTGTTCCATGAACTTGCCATGATGCAGCAGAATGGAAGTGCTGCCTTCGATGGCGCGGTCCACGCGCTTGTGCAGGTAAAGTGCGCGCACGACGATGTAATTCACGATGATGAGCACACATGCGCCGATGAGACCCCCGATCAGCGAGTTGTCGTTTCCGATTATCGCGTTCTGCACAGTGTTCGACAGTAGCAGCAGAACAACCAGATCGAACGAGGTGAGCTGTCCCAGCGTGCGCTTGCCCGCAATCCTGAGCAGGATGATCAGGAATCCGTAAACGATGACGGATCGGAGTGTCTTCTCCGCGATGGACACACCGGGTACGAAAAGATCGGTTGCGATCTGGGTCAGAATCATCTCAGGAATCTATCACGAGCCGATTGAGCCTGTGTGGGGGCGTACGGCATCTCTCGCGTACAGCTAGGCGGTGGGAAGCTCGAATGAAATCTCCGTCCCCAGGCCGAGCGTGCTCATGGCCGACACGGTGCCGTCGTGGGCCTCGACGATTCCGCGTGCGATCGCCAGACCGAGGCCCGCACCGGTGCGCTTCGCATTTCGAGCCTGCCAGAAGCGATCGAAGATGTGGGGCAGATTGTCGTCGCTGATACCCTGGCCACTATCCTTGACAGAAAAGCAGACATTGCTCGGACCGCTGGCTCTGGCAGTTACTACGACTGTTCCTCCAGCCGGAGTGAACTTGATCGCGTTGCCGACGAGATTGCTGAAGACCTGCTGCAGTCGCTCCCGATCGGCACAGACATCCGGCAGGTAATCGTCGGTATGTGACTCGAGAGTGACGTTCGCCGCGTTTGCGGTAGACGTCATCGCCTCGAACGCGTCGCTGACAATCGTTGCGGGCGAGACTGCCTCCTTGTTGACCGAGAAGCCGCCGGCCTCGATCCGCGAGACGTCGAGCAGATCCTGAATCAGCCTGTTCGCGCGATCCACCGCGCGACGGATGATCTCCGTTTGCTGCAGTGCCGCATCGGGAAGGTCGGCCAGGAACACGTCCGCCAGATATGAAGCACTGAGGACGATGGTGTGCAGCGGATTGCGCAGATCGTGCGATACTATGGCGAGCACGTCGTCGCGCGCCTGCGTCGCGCGCTGCGCCGCCCTGTAGAGCCGCACATTCTCGAGTGCGCCGCCGACCAGGCGAGCAAGCTGATCAAGTATGAAGCCGTCGCGAGCCCGATCGGCCCATACATCCAGGATCATTTCTCCAATAGCGTGACCGTCTCGACTCGGCAGCGGAATGGAGACGGCGGCCGACATCTCCTGCCGAGCTTCATCTGCTCGAGAAAACCATCCTCCGTTGCCGCTTTCCTCCGCCAGCTCCAGCGCCGCATCACCAGTGAGCTTGACCTGCGCGACGGGCGCTCCGGTGATGAGACAGGCATGCTTCGCAGCAGCGTCGAGCAGTTCGCCGACACTCGCTGAGTTGTTGAGCGCCACGGCTGCATCGGCGAGTCCGCGCAGCTGGTTTGCGTATCGCTCCTCTGCAGCCTTGGCACCGGCCGCCCTGCGCTCGGCGGATCCCAGGCGGATGGCTGCGCGCACTGCCTGACCAATTCGCTCGGGAGATACTGCGGATTTGGAGAGATAGTCGGTAGCACCCGCCTTCATCGCGTCGAGCACGGTCTGCTCGTCGCCAAAGCCTGTGAGAACGATTACCGGTGTGCGCACACCCGCCGTGCGCACGTTACGCAACAATGCAACGCCATCCTGATCAGGAAGACGGAAGTCGAAGAACGCGCAGTCGAATGCCGTCGCGGATATGTGAGCGAATGCTTCGTCCGCGCGTTCGGCCTCGGTAATCGCGACCTCCCCCAGCCCAGCCTTTGCAAGGGCGCGACGCACGGACAGCCGGTCAACCTGATCGTCATCAACGAGCAGGACGGAGATGGGCTGGTCGGTCACTGTACGGAAGGGGTTGGCGTCATCGCTGATGCTATTGCGGCGCCGGCAGCTCGACCAGAGCCCAGTACTTGTTGAGCGCTGCCATTACGTCAACAAAGTTGATGAATGTCACTGGCTTCAGCAGATAGCCGGCGACGTTCAGATCGTACGCCTGTATCTTGTCGCGATCGTCGTCGGATGTCGTCAGCACAACCACCGGGGTGGACTTCAATGTCGGATCGCCGCGCAACTCTCGCAGGAACTCGATGCCATTCATCTTCGGCATGTTGAGATCGAGCAGGACGAGCCTGCGATCCCGGGGAACCTTGCCACTGCGAAGAAGTTCGAGCCCCTCGAGTCCGTTTTGCGCAACGAAGAGGGGGTTCGTGACGTGCGCACGCTCGAGTGCGCGCTTCACGTTCATCACGTCTATGTCGTCGTCTTCTATGAGAACCAGATTGAGCGTTCTGTCAGGTGTCATGCTGCGGCACTCTCCTCGGCCACCTTTGGCCATTCGAATGTGAACGTTGCTCCGTCGCCGAGCGCGGAGTCCACGCGAATGGATCCCCCATGAAGCTCGACAGTCTTCTTCACGACCGACAGACCTATGCCGGTTCCCTCGACACGGTCGCGTGACTCCAGAGTCTGGAAGATCCCGAAGATGCGCTCGTGGTACTGCTCCTCTATTCCGGGCCCATTGTCCTTCACGCTGAAGGCGTACATGGCTCCCGCATCCCGGACTGTGATGTCAATGGTAGCTCCAGGTTGCCTGTTGTACTTGATCGCGTTGCTGATGAGGTTCATGAACACCTGTTGGAACGGAGCTTTCTCGGTCACTATCGTTGGCATGTCCGGGCCAATCGTGATCCTGGTTTCAGCGGGTGGCGCCAGCAGCTCGACAATTTCGCCGAGAAGCGCGCCGACGTCCACGTTTTCAAGCTGTGACCGGACACGGCCAGCACGCGAGTACTGCAGGATTCCGTCGATAAGCAGCTCGAGCCGCTGAACGCGTCCGCGGATCAGCGTCATCTTCTCGACTACGTCCGGCGGGGCGTTCTCGCCGAGGTCTTCCTCGATCCACTGCGAAAGGTTGGCGATGCCGCGGAGGGGAGCCTTGAGATCGTGCGAGGCGACGTAGGCGAACTGATCCAGCTCGCGATTGCTGCGCGCGAGTGCGCCGATGAGCTTCTCGCGCTCGCGATCCGCGCGCTTCCTGTCGGTGATGTCGTTGAACGCGATGACCGCACCCACGGTTCTGCCTTCGTCAACGATGGGCGAGCTTGTGTATTCGATGGGAACCGGTCGTCCGGTCTTGGACCAGAACACATCCTCGGAGATGCGCTTCGTAATGTTCTCGCTCAGCGATTGATAGATCGGGCAATCTTCCAGCGGATACGGAGAGCCGTCGGCACGATGATGATGCAGCACATCGTGCATGTTAATGCCGATGACATCTTTGCGGTCATATCCGAGTGCGTGTGCACCAGACTTGTTGATGAAAGTGCACAGCCCGTTGGCATCTATGCCGTACACACCCTCGTCGGTTGATTCGAGAAGCAGCTCGAACCGCGTCCGCGCCGCTTCCGTGTTGATGTTGGCTCTGAGCAGATCCTGGTTGCTGGACGCGAGGCGGTCGCTGAGTGACCGGGACCGCTCCAGCTCCTGGGTGAGGTCTTCGGTCTGCTCCTCGATAGTATCCTTGGCCTGCTCAAGCTCTCGTACCCCGGTGCGAAGCCAGAGCATCGTGATGATGGACAGAGTCGCGGCGAAGAGACTTCCGATGATCGTCACGAGCAGAACGATCGTCTTCCTGTTGTCGTAGTTGCTCGTCCGCTGCGCGAGAAGCGTGGACTCGCTTCGCTCCATTTCCGCGATCAGATGGCGAATGCGGTCGGTGAGGCCTGCACCGTATCCGGTCAGGAGTATTTTCATTGCCGAGTCACGTCGGCCTGATTCGGTGAGCGAGACCGTCTGATCCATGGCAGTGAGCTTGGCGTCCATCACCCTCTCGAGCGAGTCCACACGAATGGTCTGGGCTCCGTCGGAGGCCGTCAGCTCATGCAGCGTCGAGACCTCGTGCTGCGTCTCGATGCGAGCACTGTCGTAGGGCTCGAGATAACTCCTGTTCTGGGTGAGCAGATACCCACGTTGCCCGGTCTCCGCGTTCAGCATCGTCGTCAGCGTGCGCTCGAGCTGGACGCGAACAAGTTCCGAGTGCTGAACTGAGGCGGCAGCATTCGATGATTGCCGGAGGGCGTAGAGCGACGCGAGTCCGACGAGAAGAATTACGAGCGCCACCCCCAGGGCGGCGGACAATTTGAGACGGAGCGACAATTCGCGATTGGTATAGTTGCGGGCAGCTTCCGGATGGTTGGGATCGGATCGCGATCCGCCCCCCGCAGCGGTTTACGGGCTTTTGTCGATCCATAACGCTATAATTGGGCCTAAACGACTAACCGCATGCCAGAGCTGACACCCCTACACGTCCCGGTCACCCGGACGGCTCGCTACTACCAGATCGGCGCTCCCAATCCCATGGTACGAGACCTCTGGTTCGTCTGCCATGGGTACACCCAGCTGGCGGCAGACTTTGCCGGTCCGTTCCAGACCTTCGAAGCTGACACTCGGGTTATCATCGTCCCGGAAGCGTTGTCGCGATTCTACCTGGACACACGTCCGGGACACTCAGCGGGTAGCAAGGTCGGCGCGACATGGCTCACGCGGGAAGACCGCGCCACGGAGATCGCCGACATGGTGGGGTATCTGGACACGCTGTACGAAAAGCTCCTCGAGGATCTGGCCGGTCACGGCGTCGACCGGGAGCGGATCAGGGTGCACGCGCTGGGCTTCTCGCAGGGAGGACCGGCGGTCGCACGCTGGGCGGCGAACGGAAACGCGATCATCGACCGCCTGATTCCGTGGGCGCACGCGATTCCTCACGACGTGAATCTCCGTGCACTCGGGGAGCGGCGCCCGCGGCTTACCGTTGACGTTGTGTACGGGACCCGAGACCGATTCATCGGCGAGGACGCGATCGAGGAGGAGCGCGCAGTGCTTGAGGGGAGCGGAATTCCGTTCAGGATGCTGCCGTTTTCAGGCGGCCACACACTCAACATCGCAATGATCCGGAAGCTGATGGCGGAGTGACGCCGACGAGTGGGGTGGTTAGCTTTGGAGACTGGCGAGCAAATCGCCCACGGCACCGTGGCCAAGTGGTAAGGCGGGAGACTGCAAATCTCCTATTCGTC
>JALYYT010000239.1 GCA_030946285.1 Gemmatimonadota bacterium | reverse complement strand
GTATACCGGATCGCTCTCGTCCGCCACTACGTTCAACCACAGCTCGATTACGTTCTCCTATAATGGAGTCGTGTGGGTCTACAACCACAGCTGATCCATCTGATGTACTGAACGGTATTGACTGTCTGCTCGCGGCTCGGTCTGACTATCTTTCCTGCGTGCACATGTAACGCATTGGAGAGGCCGATGACCGCGAGCAGAAAGTACGAGAAGCCGCACGACGACGAGCTGAGAAGCAAGCTGACGCCCGAGCAGTACCGGGTGACGCAGCACGAGGGGACCGAGCGTCCCTTCAGCAATGAATACAATGACAATCGCGAGCCGGGAATCTACGTTGATGTCGTATCCGGCGAGCCCCTGTTCAGCTCCCTCGACAAGTTCGACGCACACTGCGGCTGGCCCAGCTTCACGAAGCCGCTCGACCCCGGCAGTGTGACGACACGCGTTGACAGCAAGCTCGCGCGCGAGCGCACTGAGGTGCGTTCAGCACAGGCAGACTCGCATCTGGGCCATGTCTTCGACGATGGTCCTGGTCCCGATGGCCTGCGCTACTGCATGAATTCCGCTGCGATGCGATTCATCCCGGTGGATGAACTGGAGGCGGAAGGCTACGCGGATTTTCTTCACCTGTTCCAGCCCTGATTCTACGGACCGCGAGTGGCTGCTCGCAGCCACTCGCAGCCTCTCGCAGCCTGGGGTCCGGCCGCTGCTCTAGCTCAGATCGGCGAGCAGTTCGCGCAGCTCCCTGGCATTCGCGGGTCGCCCGCCCGGATCCTTGTCCAGCATGCGCATAACCAGCTCGGATAGTGGTTTCGGCACATTTGCATCACGCTCCGCCGGAGATGCCGGCGTCGTGTGAAGCACTTTGGCGATCAGTGCAATCGGTGAGCCGCCTTCGAACGGCAATGCGCCTGTCAGACACTCGTACAGCACTACGCCGGCTGCATACAGGTCGCTGCGCGCATCCACATCCTCAGCCAGAAGCTGCTCGGGCGCCATGTATGCCGGAGTGCCAATCACCATTCCTGCCTGAGTAAGCGTGCTCGTGGACTCCGCGAGCCTCGCGATCCCGAAGTCCATCACCTTCAGAGCACCGTCGGAATCGAGCAGCATGTTCTGTGGCTTGATGTCGCGATGTATCACGCCCTGTTCGTGCGCGACTTCCAGCGACGCCGCGAGCTGCTGCGCGATACCGAGCGTCGATGCGGCGCTGAGATGGCCACGCAGGTCAATCAGATCGCGCACGGTGATCCCTTCCACGTATTCCATCGTCACGTAGTAGGCGCCGTCCCATTCCCCAAGATCGTGAGTGCGAACGACGTTGCGATGCGATATCCTGCGCGCGAGACGGATCTCGGTCTTGAATCGTTCTACGACCGTCGGATCGTCGGTCATCAGATTACCGCGAAGTGTCTTGATCGCGATATCCTCGCCCAGCTCCCGGTCGCGCGCCTTGTACACCATCCCCATTCCGCCGCGGCCGATTACCCGCGTCACCTGATACCTGTTCGCGAACAGCTCTCCAGGAATGAGCGCTCCATCATCAGCCGCCGTCTCGTCGCTTCTGGAGGACGCACTTCGCGTGGCCTCGTTCATCTCGCGCCTGAGATCGTTGACGTGATCCTGCAGTCGCTGCTCGCGAGCCTTCACACCGGCCGCCATGGAATCGAACACCCGCGCGAGCCGGCCCAGCGCGTCCGTGCGCTGAGCGACCCCGGACAGCGCGCCGGATACGTACACCCCACGCTCGACAGCGCTCGCTGCGTCCGCTACGCGTTCCACCTGGCGCAGGTAATCCACCTCGAGGTCGCGCAGCCGTTTCTTCTCGATGCATGCTCCGACTCGGGCACGCAGGATCACCGGATCGAATGGCTTGGGCAGAAAATCCTCGGCGCCCGCCTCGATACACGCAGCAATCGTGGACAGCTCGTCCGCCGCGGAGATCATTACAACGGGAGTGTCCCTCAATTCGTTATCCTGCTTGATTCTCCGCAGAACCTCGCGCCCGTCCATCCCGGGCATCCTCACGTCCAGCAGAACAACGTCGTACGCGCCAGCCTTCAGACTCCGCAGCGCTGATTCGCCATCAGCCGCACACGTAACCGCGTAACCCTGTCGCTTGAGATGACGCTCGAGCACGTTGCGGTTGTTGGTCTCGTCGTCCACGATCAGTATCTCGCCACGACCGTCGACCGGGTGCTCGACAGGAGTGTGTGTTGGATCATCCTCGCTGCGCGCTTCGGCGCTGGCACGGTCAACGGCAGCGAGCTGTTCGGTCGCATGCCTGATCCGGCCTACATCCGCGATCAGTTCGTCGTTTGCCTCTTCGTCACCATCCAGGATGCCACCGACGAGATCGAGTATCTGCGACTGGGGCTCCCGCAGCTTCTCATAGAGCGACTCGACATCCAGCTGAGTGACCGGGCGCCCGTTGCTGGGAAGTGACGAGTTGATGATGTCGAGCGCGACGCGAACAGTTTCCAGCGCACCTTTCAGTCTGCCACGACGGTCCGCCTGCTCCGGGCCCACATCCTCGAGCAGCAGCTCGCAATATCCCACAATGTGATTCACCGGCGTTCGCAGATCGTGTCTGAGAACGGCGATCTCGTCCTGCGTCAGCTCGGTCGCCGGCGACACTCTTACTCTCCCGAGAGAAGTGTGGTCATCTTCAGCAGAAGTCGCTCGATCTCGACCGGCTTGGTATCGTAATCATTGCAGCCCGCGTCCATGGCCTTGTCGCGGTCACCTGCCATTGCATGTGCAGTCAGCGCTATGATCGGCACATCGCGTGTTTCCGGTTCCGCGCGCAAGCGTCGTGTGGCTTCCCATCCGTCCATTACAGGGAGACTCATGTCCATAAGGACAATGTCATACCCTCCGCTTCTCGCCATCTCCACTCCCTGCGCGCCATCAGTCGCCATGTCCACTTCGAAGCCCTTCTTGCGAAGCCGCCGTGAAAGCATGTCACGATTCATTTCGTTGTCCTCGACGAGAAGCACTCTATGCATCAGCTTTTCTCCCCCACCTGAGCGGTTCGTCGGAATCTGTTGCCGAGCTGCGACGCCACTTCCGACAACAGCTCGTCACGTGAATGTGCTCCCTTCTGAAGTACGGTCGTCACGTGCCCGTTGAGCTGCGTTCGCTCCGCCTGCGTCAGTTCCTTGGCCGTCACGACTACCACCGGCACCTTGCTCGCGCGTGCCGGCGACCGGATTTCCGCGAGAAATTCGAACCCATCCATTTCCGGCATCATCAGGTCCAGAAGGATGAGAGCCGGTTCTTCCCGGTCCATTGCCTCGATTGCCTCGCGACCGTTCGTGGCAACCGTGACCCGCCACCCCTCGCCTTCGAGTGTGCGGCGAGTGAGCTCGCTCGTCGCCGGATCATCCTCCACTACGAGTACTGCGCCGCTGGATTGATCGTTTCTGTACTTCATGAGCACTCGGCGCAACTGCTCGCGATCAATGGGCTTCGTCAGATATTCCGAAGCGCCGAGCGCGAAGCCCTGGCGCTTGTCATCAACGATCGTGAGCATGATGACGGGAATGTCACGCAGCTCCGGATCGGATTTCATCTCGGACAGCACCGCCCATCCGTCCATGCCGGGCATCATCACGTCGAGCGTGATCGCGTCCGGGCGGGATTCGCGCGCCATGCGCAACC